>JAFTXD010000131.1 GCA_017461775.1 Lachnospiraceae bacterium | reverse complement strand
CCTGCGGGAAGGAAGAGGAGGCGGATAAGGAGCTGTTCTGGAGGTCAATTCGGGAGGACGGGCTGTATGAGAAGGTGAATGGTCTGGAAAAGAAGGAATATACCTCCATTACACCCATTCTGGACGAAAAGGGCATACGTTTCTCCGGTGGCGAAATGCAGAAGCTGATGCTGGCAAGATGCATTTATAAAAATGCCCCCTTTCTTATTTTGGATGAACCCACCGCGGCATTGGATCCCATTGCGGAAAGTGCCATGTATGAGGAATATGGAAAGCTTACCAAGGACAAAACCAGCCTATTTATTTCCCACCGTCTGGCAAGTACACGCTTCTGTGACCGTATCATCTTTCTGGAAAACGGACAGATTCAGGAGATGGGAAGTCATGAGGAGCTGATGAAGATGGGCGGAAGATATGCTCATATTTATGATGTACAGAGCCACTATTACAGGGAAGATGTGAAGGAGGGCGAGATGGAGGCAGCGTATGAGGGTTAAAGATATTTTGCTGAAAAATGCGAAAATTGTAAAGTGGATTCATAAGGAGTGCGCCTCCTATTTGCCGCTGATGCTGCTGGAGGAGGCTCTAAAGACCGTGCGTGCTTATCTCGGTATCTGGGTTGGAGCACGGGTGGTGGACGACATTGTGGCAGGATGCTCTCAAGAAGAGGTTGTTCGACTGGCGCTCCTGCTGGTAATGATAAATTGTGTACTGGCCCTTGTGCAGTGGGGCATTGATAAGGTGCTTATTATAAAGCGGAGAAGCGTGGAAGAGGGCTGGAAGGTAGCCATGGCCCGGAAATCTCTTACCATGGATTATCAGGTACTGGAAAATGGGAAAACACAGGATATTGTAAAACAGATTGAAGAGGGAGAGAACTACGCAGGGGGTATCAATGGGTATTGCCAGAATCTGGCATGGGTTGCCCGTAGTATCCTGGTGGTGATATATTCGGTGGTTGCGCTGGTGCCACTGTTCCGTGCAGAGATTTTGCCGGAAAGCGGATTTTCACAGGAGCTACTGGGTATTATGAATAGTTTCTGGATTGTGCCCATTGTGATTGCTGTGTTTCTGTTTTTTATTATGCAGATGTATATGGTAATTGAGAAAATTAACAGAATATCCAACGCCAATTTTGAATATGCCGTACCTAATAATCGCAAGTTTTTTTACTTTAAGTCCTATATCCTGGGGTATGCACAGGGAAAGAGTGTTCGTATTTATAATATGCTGCCCTTGATTATGCAGAAGGTAAGAGAGGTAGCAGCGGATAATAAAAGGATTTGGTATGGAGAGGTGTTGCAACTTAAGCGGATAAATGCCTATCGAAAATATTTGTTTAGCTTCTGTATGCTACTGGCATATCTCTATGTGGGAATGAAGGTCATTGGTGGGGCCATCAGTATCGGCGAGCTGGCCTTTTATGTAGGAATTGTCATGAGCCTGTTTGAATGCATCAGCGAGACAATGGATATTGTGGGCTTTATGGCACTGAAAAGTCAGTATCTTTTCAATTATGTAGAATTTCTGGAGCTACCCAATGAAAAATATGACGGCACTTTACCCGTGGAAAAGCGTCTGGACAATGAGTACGAGCTGGAATTTCGTAATGTGTCCTTCCACTACCCTAACAGTGAAGAACTGGTGCTGGATCATGTAAATGCCAAAATCCATGTAGGCCGCAAACTAGCTATCGTAGGGCCCAATGGTTGTGGAAAATCAACCTTTATCAAGCTTCTTTGCAGACTCTATGACCCTACCGAAGGGGAGATTCTGTTAAATGGTATCGATATCCGCAAATACGATTATGACGAGTACCGCAACCTGTTCGGTGTGGTATTTCAGGATTTTCAGCTTTTTGCTTTTTCTGTGGCCCAGAATGTGGCAGCAGGAACGGATTACGATGCGGAAAAGGTGTGGTCCTGTCTGGAGCAGGCAGGTTTGAAGAATCGGGTGAAGGAATTTGTGAGAGGCATCGAGACACCCATCTATAAACAGGATGATGAGGGAGTGGAGATTTCCGGGGGCGAAGCCCAGAAGCTGGCCATTGCCAGAGCCCTTTACCGGGACGCGCCGGTGGTAATTTTAGATGAACCCACCGCAGCGTTGGACCCTATCGCGGAGCTGGAAATTTACGAGAAATTCAACGAGCTGGTGGAGGATAAAACGGCCATCTTTATTTCCCACCGTATGTCCAGTTGCCGCTTTTGCAAAAACATCTTGGTATTTGAGGACGGTAAAATCGTACAGATGGGAAGCCATGAGAAGCTATTAGAGAATGAAGAGGGATTATATGCCAAGCTCTGGAATGCTCAGGCTAAGTACTACGCGTAAATGATATATATGCTTTCATAAAAACTTCGTAAATACTTATTTGCGAAGTTTTTTTTGTGAGAAAGATGTGGTAAAGTATAAGGTAAGATAAAATGCGAGAGGTATGCCATGTTTAACGAAAAGGAACGAAATAACCTGTTTTTAAGACAAAGCTGTCTGGATTCCTGGGATGAATATAATAATTGGCTGGAGACGGAAACGGGCTGGGATTATATTGTGCTGACCGCGTCCAATGAGGCTCAGGCGGAAGGGTACCGGCAGGAGCTTAAATGGCGCAGGGAGGGCGGTTTTCTGCCAGGTGGCTGTGAGTATATCGTGCTGGCAGACCCGGAGGGAAAGCGTGTGGGCTCCGGTGGGGCTACCTTTAACGTATTAAAGCATCTGGCCTGTACCTACAGTGAGGGGAGGGCAGAGGTATTTCATGGAAGCCGGATTTTAGTGATTCATTCCGGCGGGGACAGTAAGCGGATTCCCCAGTACAGTGTGTGTGGCAAATTGTTTTCTCCGGTGCCCAGAACCTTGCCGGATGGCAGATTTTCCACTTTGTTTGATGAATTTATGATATCCATGTCTGCGGTGGCAGGGCGTTTTCGTGAGGGAATGCTGGTGCTGTCCGGGGATGTGCTCCTATTGTTTAATCCGCTGCAGCTGGATTTTCAGTATAAGGGAGCGGCAGCTATTTCCATTAAGGAGCCGGTGGGAATCGGCAAAAATCATGGCGTTTTTTTGAATAACGGACAGGGATATGTGGGAAGATTTTTACATAAAAAGAGCGAAGAGGAGCTGGCGGCGTTAGGCGCGGTAAACGGCAGGGGAAATGTGGATCTGGATACCGGCGCAGTGCTGATGGATGCGGAGCTTTTGGAAGCGTTATATGGACTTATCAGTAAGGATGGGGGGTATCATGAGCCTTCCTTTGATGCGTTTGTAAATGACAGGGCGCGGATCAGCTTTTATGGGGATTTTCTCTATCCTTTGGCTACGGATTCTACGCTGGAGGATTACTATAAGGAGGCTCCGGAGGGCGAAATGTGCCGTGAGCTTCTGGATTGCAGGACGAAGATTTGGGAGGCATTGTCTCCTTTTCAGATGAAACTGATATGCTTATCGCCGGCCCAGTTTATTCACTTTGGAACCACTTGGGAGCTGGCCGAGCTGATGACGGAGCAGACCGGAGACTATCACTATCTGGACTGGCGCAGGAGCGTGGGAACCAATCAGGAAAATCCCATCTTTGCAGTTTATAATAGTGTGGTTTCGGAGCTGGCGGATGTGGATGAGGACTGTTACATCGAGAATTCCATCATTGGGGCAAAGGTGCAGATTGGCGGTCCGGCGGTAGTGTCCGGGCTGGAGATAGAAGGGAACATTAGGATACCCGGTGGCGTGGCCCTGCATGGGGTGCAGCTGGCGGAGGAAAGGTATGTGGTGCGGATATATGGCCTACAGGACAATCCGAAGGCTACCTTGGAGAAGGACGCCCAGTGGCTGGGACAGCCGGTGAAAAAGGTGATGGAGTATTATGGTCTGGCTGCGGCTGATTTGTGGGATGAGGAAAGCGGCGAGGAACTGCATTATCTGTGGTTTGCCGGACTGTATGCGGTAGCAGACACCATGGTGCAGGCCGTGGAGGAAGCACTGTTTCTTCATCGGATGTTTATGCTGGATGCCTCCGTAGAAGAGGTGCAGGCGTGGTTAAAAAAGCCCAGAGAGAGTCTTTACAGCAGCTTCAACCGGGCGAAACAGGGGAGCTACCGGGAGTTTAACCGGAGGGTGACTAAGCGGATATGTCGGGAGCTGTTTGTGGAAAGGCTGCGGGCGCGCAGAAATTATGGCGAGGCGTTGGAGGTTTTTAGAGCACATGCACTTTCTGTAAAGGAGTTTGATGCTTTGCTGGAAATGGCAGAGAAGGAGGTCTTCTCTGTAAAAATCAGAATGTATTACGCGCTGGCAAAATATCTGCGGGAAAACAAGGATTTTCCGGCGAAGGTATCGGCAAGGGAGCTGGAGCAGAGATGCTTTGCCACCATCCGGGAGGAAATCTGCCTGGCCAATATGGGAAAACTAAGGCAGATGAAGGATGCTCATATGGGAAAAGAGCAGGTGGAGGTGCAGCTTCCCATCCGTGTGAATTTTGGTGGCGGCTGGACGGATACCCCGCCCTACTGTAATGAAAACGGCGGTCTGGTGCTGAATGCCGCCCTGGAGTTAAACGGTATCCATCCTATTCAGGTGACAGTGCGCAGGCTTCCTGAACTTCGGATAGAATTTGCCAGCGAGGATATTGGTGTAGAGGGCGTAGTAAACACTGTGGCAGAAATTCAGGATTGCAAAAATCCTTACGACCATTTTGCCCTGCATAAGGCGGCACTCCTTGCCTGCGGAATTATTCCCATGGAAGGTGAGGAAAGAAGCTTAGAGGAGATTCTGGCTGCACTGGGGGGCGGAATTTTCCTGTCCACGAAGGTGGTGGGAATTCCTAAGGGCTCGGGACTTGGAACCAGCAGTATTTTGGCGGGAGCATGCGTCAAGGCCTTATATGAGTTTATGGATATGCCACTTTCCCAGAATAGTCTTTACGATATCGTTCTTTGCATGGAGCAGATTATGAGTACGGGAGGCGGCTGGCAGGACCAGGTAGGAGGACTTTGTCCGGGGATTAAGATGATTTCCTCAGAGGCCGGACTGGAGCAGCAGTTGTCCGTGGAAACTGTAGTGATACCTGAGCAGACGGCGGAAGAATTACAGCAGAGATTTGCCCTGATTTATACCGGACAGCGCAGGCTGGCGCGGAATCTTTTGCGTGATGTGGTAGGTGGGTACGTAGGCGGCCGGGAGCAGTCGGTAGAAGCTCTTTCCCTTATGAAGCCGGTTGCAGTGGAGATGAAAAATGCCCTGAAGGCAGGAGATGTGGATGCCTTTGCACGTCTTTTGAATCGTCACTGGGAGTTGTCTTTACTGCTGGATAAGGGCGCATCCAATACCTGTATCGACCAGATTTTTGCCTGCTGCGAGGATTTGATTTGCGGTAAGTTTATCTGCGGTGCCGGTGGAGGCGGTTTCTTACAGGTGATACTAAAGAAGAATGTGACAAAGGAGATGTTACAGGAGCGTCTTTATGAGGTGTTCCAGGACAGTGGCGTCAGTGTCTGGGACAGCAGGTTTGTGCTTTGACAGATGATAGTGGATATGTGATAATAAATATAAGGATTGAGGAGATTTAGGTGAATAGTAAAGCAGAAAGTCGATTGCTTCAGGCACATGATAATCGATGTGCCTGTTTTGCAGTGACATGCTTGCTAGAAGGAGTAGCATCAAATGTATAGTTTTACAAGTAGAATCAGATATAGTGAATGTGACAGTGAAAAGAAGCTGTCCGTTCCTTCTTTGATAAATTATTTTCAGGACTGTTCTACCCAGCAGTCAGAGGATATCGGTATGGGTTTTGCTTATACCGAGCCTTTAAAATGTGTCTGGGTACTGGCAGCTTGGCAGGTGATTATTCACCGGATGCCAAGGCTGGGCGAGACAGTGGAGGTGGGCACCCTTCCCTATGAGTTTAAGGGATTTCTGGGACTTAGAAATTTCTTCATGAAGGATGCGCAAGGGGAGCTGCTGGCGGTGGCTAATTCCCAGTGGACCCTAATCAGCACCGAAAATATGAAGCCCATGAAACCCACGGAGAGGATGCTGGAGTGCTATGCACCGGAGCCGAAGCTGGAAATGGATTATGCGGGAAGAAAAATTGTTCTGCCCGAGGAGATGGAGGCGCTGGAGCCGTTTCAGGTGCTTCGCATCCATTTGGACAGCAACAATCATGTGAATAACAGTCAGTTTATCTCTATGGCTTCTGCCTATCTGCCGGAGGGGAAGGGACTTTACCAGTTCCGTGCGGAGTACAAGGTGCAGGCCCATCTGGGAGATACCATCGTGCCCGTAGTGTCCATACTGGAGGATACGGCGTGCGTATCCCTGCAAAATGAACAGGGAGTGGTCTATTGTAACGTTGAGTTTACCTTTCAGAATCCAAAAAAATAAATAGAAAGTGAAAAGAAAATGATTAAATTAGGTGAATTACAGCAGCTTGTAATTATTAAGAAAGTGGAGTTTGGTGTATATCTGGCACCATCTGCGGAGGAGACAGAGGACAGAGTACTCCTTCCGAAAAAGTTTGTTCCCGAGGGAAAGGATATGGGGGATACCTTAGAGGTATTTGTTTATCGGGATTCCAAGGACCGCATCATCGCAACCACTACGGCTCCCAAGGTGACCTTGGGGCAGGTGGCTCTGCTGAAGGTGGTGCAGACCAATAAATTTGGCGCCTTTTTGGACTGGGGGCTGGAGAAGGATTTGATGCTTCCCTTCAAGCAGCAGCTGTTCCGTGTAAAGGAAGGGGACGAGGTTTTAGTAACTCTTTACATAGATAAGAGCGACAGACTCTGTGCAAAAATGAATGTATACAACAGTCTTCGTGCAGACAGCAGTTATAAGAAGGATGACATGGTGACCGGCAGGGTGTATACTATAAGTGAGGACTTCGGTGCATTTGTGGCGGTGGATGATATCTACTCCGCGCTGATTCCCAAAAAGGAAATGTACGGCAGTGTGAAGTCCGGAGAGGTGATTACCGCCAGAGTAGTGGAGGTAAAGCAGGATGGCAGATTGACCTTAAGTATTCGTGAAAAGGGTCTTGTGCAGATTGAAAAGGATGCACAGGAGGTACTTAAGATTATTGACAGCTACGATGGTGTACTGCCTTTTAACGACAAGGTGTCACCGGAGATTATTAAGCGGGAGACCGGCATGAGTAAAAATGAATTCAAGCGCGCGGTAGGTAATCTGCTGAAGGCGGGCAAAATAGAAATTGGAGAAAAGGTAATTCGTAGGAAATAAATGGAACAGACAGTGTTAAAAAGAGACAGAGCAGACTGGTATTTTTTAGGAGTTATAGTATTTCATGTGGTGTTGGTATTGGTGGTGTCCTTTACCCCTTTTACCCGGATAATTCCGTGGAATATGGCAACCAATGGTATACTTTCCGGAAGTACCATATGGATTCTGGCACTGATATATTTTGTGGTGACAAGGCAGAATCCTATTAAATTCTGTAGATTCCGAAGAATTCGTCCGGCCACCATATTTATGACGGTGCTGTACACCATGCTTTGTGGTCCCCTGACCACTGTGGCTAATGCCCTTTCCATGCTTTTTGTGGAAAATACGGTGCTGTCAATAAGTGGCAGTGTACTACAGATGCCCGATGTGGTAATGTTTTTAATAATTGGGGTAACCGGTCCGCTGATAGAGGAATTTGGTTTTCGCGGAGTGATTTATCAGGGCTTTCGCAGCAGGGGAAATGTGTGGAAGGCCATTCTGCTCAGTGCACTGCTTTTCGCGCTGATGCATATGAATATCAACCAGGCAGCTTATGCCTTTGTCATCGGTATCATGCTTGCGCTTTTGATGGAAGCTACCGATAGTATCTGGCCCAGCTTCATTATGCACATGAGTATCAATGGATTTAACGTAGCATTGATGTATCTGATGAATGCCATGCCGGAGAGTGCTATGGAGATGGCTGCATCGGAGGCGGCACTGGCTACGGAGGATTTGTTGTTGGTAATCAGTGTGTATCTGGTACTGGCGGTGATTTGTACACCTTTCGCTCTCTGTGTTCTGGCTTGGATTGCCGGACATGAGAATCGAAAGGATGCCCTGGCAGAGGTGCTTCCAAACAGGAAATCATCTCATTCTAAGCTTTTGACGATTCCGCTGTTTGTAGGAATTGTCATTTGTGTGGGAATGATGATTATAGATTTATTACAACTGTAAATCATGCTTTTTATAAAGGAGGAAAACTATGGATATTGCTGCATTATCAACAAATTTAGCGAATATGAACCTTATGAGCAAGGTGGGAACCGCAGTGCTGGACAAGGCATTGAATACCAATGAAGTGTTGGGAGCAGGACTTGTGGAGATGATTGACGCTGCTGCAATGGAAAGAAGCGTCAATCCGGGCGTTGGAGAGAATATTGACGTAAGAGTGTAGTATAAAAAAGATATAAAAAATGTACAATAAAGTATTGATTTTTGTGCAATATTTTTGTACATTTGTATTAATAGTGAAAAACTATTAGAATAGGAGCGATTACCAATGATATCGAATCAAATACTACAAAATACCATCGAAGGACTGAAAAATATTGCAAGGGTGGAAGTTTGCGTTATGGACGTGGACGGAAAGCCAGTGGCATTTACCATGGATATGGCACATCTGGGCAAACCCGCCACAGAATTTGCCAAGTCTCCTGCGGACACTCAGGAGATTCAGGGATATCAGTTTTTCAAGGTGTATGATGAGCAGCAGCTTGAATACGTGCTTGTAGTAGCCGGCTCCGGTGAAGATGTGTATACCATTGGCAAAATGATTGCGTTCCAATTGCAGAATTTACTGGTAGCTTACAAGGAGCGTTTTGATAAGGACAACTTTATCAAGAATCTCCTTCTGGACAATCTGCTTTTGATTGATATCTACAGCCGTTCCAAGAAGCTGCACATTCAGACGGATGTGTCCCGTGTGGCGATGATTGTGGAATCTGACAACAGTAAGGATA
This sequence comes from Lachnospiraceae bacterium, assembly GCA_017461775.1. Classification (GTDB taxonomy): domain Bacteria; phylum Bacillota; class Clostridia; order Lachnospirales; family Lachnospiraceae; genus Acetatifactor. The sequence goes on along the minus strand of JAFTXD010000131.1, from coordinate 15,034 downwards.
GCAATGCCCTGGAGCTGACCAGAGCTTATTTTGGCAGCAACAGCAAGGATTTTGTGACTGCAGTGGATGAGAACAATGTTATCGTGGTGAAGGATTTGTCCGAATCCGATTCACCCAGAGAGATTGATAAGGTTGCCCGTGGTCTGGCGTCCCAGCTGGCCAAGGACGGACTTAAGAATCTCCGCATTGCTTACGGTACCGTTGTGCGCGAAATCAAGGAAGTAAGCCGTTCCTATAAGGAAGCAAAGATGGCTCTGGATGTAGGTAAGATTTTCTTTGATGACAGAAATGTGATTGCGTACAGTGAGCTGGGTATCGGCCGTCTGATTTATCAGCTGCCCATTCCTCTTTGTAAGATGTTTATCCGTGAGATTTTTGATGGTAAGAGCCCGGATGAGTTTGACGAGGAAACACTTACCACGATTTATAAGTTTTTTGAGAACAGCCTGAATGTTTCGGAGACATCCAGACAGCTGTTCATTCATCGTAATACGCTGGTATACAGACTGGATAAGCTACAGAAGAGCACCGGTCTTGATTTGCGTGTGTTTGAGGATGCAATTACCTTTAAGATTGCCCTCATGGTTGTAAAATATATGAAGTACATGGAGAGTTTTGAATATTAATGACTAGAAGGGAAAGAAAAAAATTACTTCGGGATGAGATTATCGAAGAAAAGGGTCTGATTTGTCTCGAAAATGTAAGTAAGGCTTATGCAACAGGGTCCCCTGCGTTAAACGGGGTATCCTTAAGCATTATGCCCGGAGAGTTTGTGTTTATCGTAGGTGACAGTGGATCGGGTAAGTCCACCTTGATTAAGCTGCTTTTACGAGAGCTGGTAGCCACCTCCGGTACTGTGTGGGTGAAGGGACACAATTTAAGCAAGCTCCGTCATAGACAAATACCGAAATTTAGAAGGAACCTGGGAATTGTTTTCCAGGATTTCCGTTTGCTTAACGATAGAAACGTTTATGAGAATGTTGCTTTTGCACAGCGCGTGGTGCAGGTGCCCAGCAGAGAGATTCGCAGAAACGTGCCATCTATCTTAGCTACAGTGGGACTTGCCGGAAAGTATAAGGCAAAGACCAGACAGTTATCCGGTGGAGAGCAGCAGAGGGTTGCATTGGCGAGGGCGCTTGTCAATAAACCTTCTATTTTGCTTGCAGATGAACCTACCGGTAATCTGGACCCTAAGAATTCCTGGGAAATTATGAAGCTTTTGGAGGAGATTAACGAAAGTGGAACTACGGTAGTGGTGGTAACCCATAATCGTGAAATCGTAAATGGCATGCAAAAGCGTGTAATCACCATGAAGAAGGGTGTTATTATCAGTGATGAAGAGGAGGGCTGCTACATCGATGAAGATTAGTACTTTTTTTTATACGATTAAGCAAGGCTTTGTAAACCTCTTCCGAAATAAGTGGTATACCCTTGCTTCTGTGGCAACCATTGCGGCTTGCCTGTTTTTATTTGGTGTATTTTATGCGATTATTGCTAACTTTACCCATATCGTGAAGGATGTGGAACAGGGTGTGGCAGTAACGGTTTTCTTTGTGGAAGGAACCACGGAAGAGAGAATGGAAGAAATCGGTAAGCTGATTGCCGGGCGAGCAGAGGTTGCGGATATTCAGTTTGTATCCGATGAAGAGGCCTGGGCGGATTATCAGGTGGATTATTTCGGTGACAGAATCGATGAGTTTATCAAGGGATATCCCACCAATCCATTGGAGGGATTGGATACCTATGAGGTGTATCTGAGCGATGTCTCCAAGCAGGCGGACCTGGTGACCTTTATTGAATCCATTGAAGGGGTGGACTGGGTAAGAGAGGAAGCCGGTGTGGCAGAGACTCTGTCCGGTTTTAATCTGCTTCTTAGCTATGTGTCCATGGGTATCATCGGAATCCTTCTGGCAGTATCCGTGTTCCTGATCAGCAATACGGTAACCATCGGTATTTCTGTGCGTAAGGAAGAAATTAATATTATGAAATATATTGGTGCTACCGACTTTTTTGTAAGAGCGCCTTTTGTGATTGAGGGTATTATCATTGGCCTGTTGGGTGCAGCACTTCCCATGGGAATTATTTACAACATGTACAGTGTTGTACTGGAATATGTAGTCAGCAATTTCGAAATGCTGAGCCAGCTTTTGAATTTCCTTTCTGTTGAGGAATTGTTTGAATTCCTGTTGCCGGTATCTTTGATTGTAGGTGTGGGCATCGGATTTGTGGGAAGCTTCTCCACGGTGAGAAAGCATCTGCATGTATAACGGAGGAATGACAGAGACATTGAAGAGATTGGCTATGGTATTGACCTGTCTGACGCTGGTATGCAGTATAACGCTTACGGCAAGTGCCGCAAAGCTGTCGGATATTACGTCAGAGAGCATTAAGGAAATGGAAGGACAGATTTCCAATGCGAATGATGAAAAGGAAGAGCTGGAGGATTCGCTGAAGGCAGTGAAGAATCTGGTGAGCCAGTTAAAGCAGGAAAAGAAGGATTTAGATGCGTATATTACGGAGCTGGATGGGAATCTGGTGGTAATAGAAGAGCAGATAGCAGATTTGACTGCTCAGATTACCGTGAAGGAACAAGAGATTATTGCTACGGAGGAGCTCCTTGCTCAGGCGAAAGAAGTGGAAGCAAATCAGCATGAAGCCATGGATACCCGCATAAGATTAATGTATATGCGGGGAGAGCAGCATTATCTGGAACTACTCTTGACAGCCAGAAGCTTTGCGGACTTTTTGAACCGTGCCGTGTATGTGAATGCTATTGCGGCTTATGACCAGCAGCAGCTGGAGCAGTTTGAGCAGACTAGACAGTATGTGGAACTCTGTGAGGAACAGCTTCATTTGCAAAAGGAAATTCTGGACCAGACGAAGCTGGCAGTGGAAGAGGAGCAGGCGGCTTTAGAGGAACTGATTGCCCAAAAAGAGCAAGAGATTTTAAAGTACGAAGCAAGCATCAGTAGTAAAGAAGAAAGTATTGAAGATTACGAGGCGATGATTGAAGCTCAGGATGAGCTGATTAAAGAACTGGAGCAGGCGGTTTTGGAGGAAAAGAAGAAAATCCTTGCCTCCAATGGTACGGTTCTTATTTATGATGGAGGACAGTTTAAGTTCCCGCTGGCATCCTATACCAGAATTTCGGATGATTACGGCTGGCGAATGCACCCCATCTTAAATTATAAAAAGTTCCATAATGGTGTGGATTTTGCCGCACCTAAGGGAACGGCGATATACGCAGCGTATGATGGAGAAGTTGTGGCAGCTACTTACAGCTCCACCATGGGAAATTACGTGATGATTAATCATGGAGATGGTTTGTATACGATTTATATGCATGCCTCTGCATTGTATTGTTCCAAAGGTGATATCGTTATCCGTGGAGAAACCATTGCAGCGGTAGGAACTACCGGTCGTTCCACCGGTAACCATCTGCATTTTTCCGTACGAAAGGACGGAAGCTATGTATCTCCCTGGGAGTACCTGAAGGAATAGTAGTGAATTTGAGTATTGGAGCTGACTTTTAATTATGGAAAATAAAAAGAAAAAAGGGTCCGGGTATTTTTTTGCCGGACTGGCAACCGGTGTATTTGCCATTCTGATGCTGGCAGCCTTTATTTATCTGGGTGTTTCTGTACAGCGCTATGTAGAAGCATTACAGAATAATTCGGAAAATGGGCAGTTGGCCCAGGAGAGCAGTCAGGAGCTGATAGATTCGGAACTGACGTCTAAGCTGGCGGCATTGGAAACGATTATTGAGAAATATTATTATCAGGATGATATCAGTAAAGAGGATTTGGAAACCGGAATCTACCGGGGACTTCTGGATGCAGTAGGTGATCCTTACACCGTGTATTACACACCGGAAGAAATTGAAGAGCTTTATCAGCAGACAGAAGGTATCTATTATGGTATCGGTGCTTATGTGGCACTGGATGAAACCACTAATCGTACAAAGATTGTATCCCCCATTCCGGGGACGCCTGCGGAAGAGGCAGGGCTTCGTTCCGATGATATTCTTTACGAGGTAGACGGTGTGGATACCTATGATATGGATATCAACAATGTAGTTGCGCTGATTAAAGGAGAAGAAGGAACTACCGTGAGCCTGACCATTTACCGGGAGGGTGAGCCGGATTTCCTTTATATTGATGTGGAGCGTCGTAAGGTGGAGGCTCCTACCGTGGAATTCGAAATGCTGGAGGATGGCATGGCCTACATCCAGATTACGGAGTTTGACGAGGTGACCGTGGATCAGTTTGCGGAGGCTTTAGCGGAGGCGAGAGCTTCTGAGATGCAGGGACTTATCATTGATGTACGTGCCAATCCGGGAGGAAGTCTGGATGCGGTAGTAAGCATCTGCCAGATGCTTCTTCCAAAGGGAAAGATTGTATATACAGAGGATAAGTACGGTCAGGTAAACGAATATAACTGTGATGGTAAGAGAGAATTTGACCAGCCGCTGGTGCTTTTAATTGATGGAAATTCTGCAAGTGCTTCCGAGATTTTAGCAGGTGCTATTCAGGATTATGAAATCGGAACACTGGTGGGAACTACAACCTTTGGTAAGGGTATTGTACAGCAGGTAGTGAATCTGCGGGATGGTTCTGCAGTGAAAATTACCGTCAGCAGCTATTTTACTCCCAATGGCCGTAATATTCACGGTACCGGTATCGAGCCGGATGTGGAAGTCATCTTCGATGGTGAGCGGTACTATAGCGAGGAAGCCTTTGACAACCAGTTGGATAAGGCAAAGGAAATATTAAGAGAGCTGATAGAAAAGAATAAGTAGAGAATTTTTATGAAAGTAATTGCGCATATACACACGGATTTTCCGGAAAAGTTTGGAATCCCCAGACAGAGCTCCCTGGTGAAGGAGCTTACCGGAAGGATTGTGTTTGAACCGGAGTATCGCAGCCCGGACGGGGTAAAGGGGCTGGAAGGCTTTAATTATATATGGCTTCTCTGGCAGTTTCAGGTGCCCCCAAGTGAAAAGTTCGTGGCCACGGTGACGCCCCCCAGACTGGGCGGAAAGAAGCATATGGGTGTCTTCGCCACAAGGTCGCCGTTTCGGCCTAACAATATCGGCCTATCCTCGGTTCATCTGGACAGAATAGAGCTTACGGAGAACGGACCGGTGCTTCATGTATCGGGTGTGGACCTTCGGGATAACACTCCCATATATGATATCAAGCCCTATCTGCCCTACAGCGATTGTCATCCGGATGCGGAGGAAGGATTTGTGGCAGATACCAAGGAGTATGCTTTGGAGGTGGATTTTCCGCCAGAGCTTCTGGATAAATATCCCAAGGAGAAGCAGCAGGCAATTATAGAAGTGTTAAGGCAGGATCCGCGTCCTTCCTATCACAGTGACCCAAACAGAAAATATGGTGTTTCTTTCGCCGGGTGGGATGTACACTTTACGGTGGCGGAGAATAAGCTGACGGTTTTTGAGGTTGTGAAATTATAAGTTAGTACATTAAGCCCGGCATAAGAGTCAATGAAGGTTCTTATGCCGGGCTTTTTTGGAGGAAGAGGATGTTTGATGTATTGATTATCGGGGGCGGTGTCAGTGGCTGCTGTATCGCCAGAGAATTGTCAAAAAGGACATGGAAGGTGGGGCTGTTGGAGGCGGAGCCGGATATTTGTGAGGGAACCTCCAAGGCAAACAGCGGTATTGCCCACGCCGGTTTTGATGCGAAGCCGGGAACACTGATGGCGAAGCTGAATGTACGGGGAAATGCTCTTTTGGAGGAATTGGCACCAAAGCTGGATATTCCTTTGAAGCGAAATGGAGCACTGGTGCTTTGCTTTGAGGAAGAGGGGCTTCCCAAATTGCAGGAATTGTATGACAGAGGTGTCATTAATGGAGTGAAGAATTTAAAGCTATTATCCGGGAAGGAAGCCCGGGAATTAGAACCTTCCATAAGCCCGGAGGTGAAGGGCGCACTCTACGCCGGGGATTCTGGTATCGTATGTCCCTTTGGCCTGACTATCGCCATGGCGGAGAATGCGGCAGAAAACGGAGTGGAATTCTTTCGAGGCTACCGGGTAACTGGTGTGGAGCAGGGAGATAACGGAATATACCGGGTAAGCTGTGACAATGGGCTGGTATTGGAAACAAAGGTAGTAATCAATGCCGCCGGAGTGTACAGCGACAGAATTCATAATATGCTGCCGGAAAAGGAAGGGCATATGACCATGGAAATTCATCCCCGAAAGGGTGAGTACTGCTTATATGACAAGCAGGCGGGAAATCTGGTACAGCATACGATTTTCCAGTTGCCGGGAGCGTATGGTAAGGGCACACTGGTGACCCCAACTGTGCACGGCAATCTGTTAATCGGTCCTACGGCGGAGGATGTGCCGGAAAAGAATGCGGTTGCTACGACCAGAGCGGGAGTGGATAAGCTGTTGTTAAATGCCTCCCGCAGTGTGGATAAGCTGCCGCCCACGAAGCAGGTGATTACCTCTTTTGCCGGACTTCGGGCCCATCATGCAGACCATGACTTCATCATAGAAGAGTCTGCCGGATACCCCGGATTTATTGATGTGGCGGGGATTGAATCACCGGGACTGACCAGTGCACCGGCCATTGGAGAGTATGTGGCAGAGCTGGTGCAGGAGATTTTACCCGCAGCCTTGAAAGAGAATTTCAAAGAAGTCAGAAAAGGTATCGTTACCCTGGAGGGAAAAACGCTGGAGGAGAAAAAGACAATAGTGTCAGAAAATCCGGCTTATGCAAATATTATCTGTAGGTGCGAATCCATTTCGGAAGGAGAGATTTTGGCAGCCATCCACAGACCGGTGGGAGCAACCACCCTGGATGGGGTAAAGCGCCGTGTCAGAGCCGGAATGGGACGTTGTCAGGGAGGCTTTTGCTCTCCCAAGGTAGTGGAGATACTGGCAAGGGAGCTGGGAATTCCGGTGGAAGAAGTACGGAAATCCGGGGAAGCGTCCGTCATTATCTATGGAGGAGTGAAATGATTCGGAAAAGCTTGGTAATCATCGGTGGTGGTCCTGCCGGAATGGCAGCGGCGTTGGGGGCTGTGGAAAACGGTCTTGCCCCCGATGAGATTCTGATATTGGAGAGAGATAAGCGGCTGGGAGGAATTTTGAACCAGTGTATTCATAACGGGTTTGGTCTGCATACCTTTAAAGAGGAGCTGACGGGACCGGAGTATGCTGCCAGATACGAAGCGCAGATTAAAGCAAAGAAGATTTCCTATAAGCTGGGAACCATGGTTATGAGTATCCGGGATGGTGAGGAGAAAGAGATTATCGCCATGAATGGTCAAGAGGGAATTCTGGAAATTTATGCAAAGGCAGTGATTCTTGCCATGGGCTGCAGAGAGCGACCCAGAGGAGCACTGAATATTCCGGGATATCGCCCCGCAGGCATTTTCAGTGCGGGAACAGCCCAGTATTATGTGAACATGGAAGGAAAGCTACCGGGGAAAGAAGTGGTGATTTTAGGAAGTGGCGATATTGGGCTGATTATGGCCCATCGTATGACCTTAGAGGGCGCAAAGGTAAAAGCGGTAGCGGAGCTGATGCCCTACTCCGGCGGTTTGAAGCGTAATATCGTGCAGTGTTTACAGGATTTTGATATACCATTGCTACTGAGCCATACGGTGGTGGATATTCATGGAAAAGAGCGTGTGGAAGGCGTCACCATTGCAAAAGTGGATGAGAAGAGTGCACCTATTCCGGGAACGGAAAAATATTATTCCTGCGATACCCTGCTTTTATCCTGTGGTCTGATTCCGGAGAATGAATTATCCCTGGGCTGTGGAATTACCTTAAGTCCTGTAACCGGCGGCCCTGTGGTAAACGAGAGTCTGGAAACCAATATTCCGGGAGTTTTCGCCTGTGGAAATGTGCTTCACGTGCATGATTTGGTGGACTTTGTATCCGGTGAGGCCAAGGAGGCCGGAGAACGCAGTGCGGAGTATGTGCGGAATCTTTCAGCACCGGAAGCGGAGGAGGGTATCCCTGTGCTTGCGGAAAATGGCGTGCGTTATACCGTTCCTGCCACAATCCGTACCCAGCACATGAAGGAATCCCAGACCATTCGTTTCCGGGTGGGAAAGGAGTACCGGGGAGTAAAGGTCTGTGTATATTTGGACAATACCCTGCTTCGCAGCATCCCGAAAAGGACCATGGCACCCGGGGAAATGGAGAAGGTGGTACTGCTGAAAAAAGATTTGGCAGACAGGAATGTAAAAAGTATTCGCATTACCGTGGAGGAGTAGCTATGAAAGAGAAAAGAGAATTGACCTGCATTGGCTGTCCCATGGGTTGTCAGATTACCGTTGTGTTAAAAGATGGATTGGTGACAGATGTGTCAGGTAATACCTGTAAGATTGGCGATACCTACGCCAGAGAAGAGGTTACCAACCCAAGACGAACGGTGACCAGTATCCTGAAGGTGGTGGACGGGGAGCTTCCCGTGGTATCGGTGAAAACCGGGGAAACGGTTCCCAAGGACAGGATATTTGCCGTGATGGAAGAGATAAACAGTATAAGTGTGGAAGCGCCTGTTTCGATTGGGCAGGTGTTGATAGAAAATGTGGCAGATACCGGAGTATCCGTGGTTGCCACCAGAGAAATTAAGAAGGTATAGGGGAAGAGTATGGAGCAGAAATATGTAATGGCACTTGACCAGGGAACCACCAGTTCCCGCTGTATTTTATTTGATAAGAGGGGAAATATCATCAGTATGGCTCAGAGGGAGTTTGTGCAGATTTATCCCCAGCCCGGCTGGGTAGAGCACAATCCCATGGAAATCTGGGCATCCCAGATGTCAGTGGCTATGGAGGCCATGACCAAGATTGGTGTGGGGGCAGACCGTATTGCAGCACTGGGAATCACTAATCAAAGAGAGACAACCATCGTGTGGGATAGGAAAACCGGTGTACCTATATATAACGCCATCGTGTGGCAATGCCACAGAACGGCAGATATGGTGGAGACGTTGAAGGAAGAGGGTTATGATAAGGTGATTCGTCAGAAGACCGGACTGATTCCCGATGCATACTTTAGTGCGACCAAGATTGCCTGGATTTTGGAAAATGTGCCGGGTGCAAGAGAGAGGGCGGAGAGAGGTGAGCTGGCCTTCGGAACCGTGGATACCTGGCTGATTTGGAACCTTTCCAAGGGAAAAATCTTTGTGACAGATTATACCAATGCGTCCAGAACCATGCTCTTTAATATTCATGAAAAATGCTGGGACAAGGAGCTTTTAGAGAAATTTCGTATTCCGGAAACCATGCTGCCGGAAGTAAAGCCTTCCAGCAGTATCTATGGAACCACCGATGAAAGCGTGCTTGGCGGAGAAATCACCATTTCCGGCGCAGCAGGGGACCAGCAGGCGGCTCTGTTCGGTCAGTGCTGTTTTGGAGAAGGGGATGTAAAAAATACCTACGGAACCGGCTGCTTTTTACTGATGAATACGGGAAATAAGGCAATCACCTCCCAGAACGGTCTTCTGACCACCATGGCAGCCAGTGACACCATAGAGCCCCAGTATGCTCTGGAGGGAAGTGTCTTTGTGGCAGGTGCAGCCATTCAGTGGTTGAGAGATGAGATGCGTATGATTAAATCCTCTGCCCAGTCCGAGGAGTATGCAGAGGATGTGGAGGATACCGCCGGAGTGTATGTGGTACCGGCCTTTACCGGTCTTGGAGCGCCTTACTGGAATCAGTACTGCCGCGGCATGGTGGTAGGACTTACCAGAGGCTGTAGTAAGGAGCATTTTATCCGCGCTACGCTGGAATCGCTTGCATACCAGACCCAGAGCGTGCTTCGGGCAATGGAGCAGGATACCGGGCTGGATATCACCGCTCTGCGTGTGGATGGAGGTGCCAGCGCTAACAATTTCCTGATGCAGTTCCAAGCAGATATTCTGGATGCAAAAGTACTTCGCCCAAGCTGTATCGAGACAACCGCGCTTGGCGCAGCATATCTGGCAGGACTTGCGGTAGGTTACTGGAAGGATAAGGAAGAAATCCGGGAAAACTGGGAGCTTTCCAGAGAGTTTGAGCCTGCCATGGAGGAGCAGCGGCGCAGGGAGAAGCTAAGGGGCTGGGAAAAAGCGGTAAAATGCGCGCTCCTTTGGGCTGAGGACTAAAGATTTATTTGACTTTTACAGGGCGGAATGATATTCTACTTTAGTTAAAGTGCATATTTATGCACATTTTTCGGAGGCGTTATGGATTTAAAGAAGCTTGCCTATCAGGCGGAGGATGCAAACAAAGAATGGTCCGAAGCCATCAGTGATTTTATATACAACCACCCGGAGCTGGGAGATGAGGAGTATGAGTCCTCTGCGTATCTGGTGAAATGTCTGGAGGAGTTGGGCTTTACCTGCACTTATCCTTATCTGGGCATGGCTACCGCATTTCGGGCAGAGTATGGTGATGAGGAGGGACCGGTCATCGGCTTTATGGCAGAGTATGATGCTCTGCGGGGCTACGGCCCGGATCACAATCAGCTGGCTCATGCCTGTGGCCACAACTGGATTGCCGCGTCTACTTTGGCGGCAGCAGCGGCGCTGAAGGCTACCAAGGAACACTGGAAGGGCAAAATCGTGGTATTCGGAACCCCTGCGGAAGAGAATTTCGGGCGCAAGGTAGATATGGCTAAGGCAGGTGTATTTGATGGACTGGCAGCCTGCTTTGAGATGCACTTGGATCGCACCAATTGTGTGGAAAATACTGCCCTTGCCATGACGGATTTTATCTTTGAATTTGAAGGAAAGGCAGCCCATGCGGCAGGACACCCGGCAGCGGGAATCAATGCGCTGGATGGCTGCAACCTGACCATTGCAGGCATCAATGCCCTTCGCCAGCATTTAGAACCGGACGTGCGTATTCACTATGTATATGTGGATGGCGGCAAATCACCCAATGTGGTACCGGAGCATGCTTCTTTGGCAGTGTATGTCCGTGCCGGACAAAAAGATTATCTGGAAGAGGTAATCGAAAAGGTATTAAACTGTGGTCGCGGTGCAGAGCTGATGACGGGTGCAAAATTTACCTATCAGAGGGCGGAGAACACCTTTTATGATATTAAGCATTATCCCAAGCTGGATGCTTATATGGTGGCGAATCTGGCAGAGCTTGGCATTACTGAGCTTGCCAAGGGAGATATCTATCACAGTGGTAGTACCGATGTGGGAAATGTAACCTATCATTGCCCCACCTGTTATGTACATTTAAGTCTTGGGGCGGTCACCGATGCCGGCGGCCACGAGGAAGAATTTTTAAAATACGTTAACTCCGCAGAGAGCATGCGCCTGCTTCATATCGGAGCAAAGGCTATGGCGGGCACTGCGTTGGATGTTATAGAAAATGGAGGATTTTAAGAAATGAAGAGACTTTTAGCACTGCTTCTTACCGGAATGATGACCTTAAGCATGGTAGCTTGTGGCTCATCCAAGGAAGAAGGAAACAGATTGGAGAGTATTATGAAGGCAGGTAAAATCGTTATCTGTACCTCTCCCGATTATGCACCTTACGAGTTTGAGGATCCTACCAAGGAGGGACAGGATAAGTATGTGGGCGCAGATATGGAGCTTGCAAGGTATATTGCAGATAAGCTTGGTGTAGAGCTGGAAATTACTGCCATGGATTTTGATGCATGTATCGCAGCAGTAGGTGAGGCAAGAGTGGACCTTGGTATCATCGGTATGGATGCAACCGAGGACAGAGCACTTATCATGGATTTCACCGATGAATATTATAACGATACTTCACAGAAGATGATTATCCGTAAGGAGGATGCAGATAAGTATCCTACCATCGCTTCTTTTGACAATACTACCACCGTTGCAGCACAGAACGGAACCCTGCAGGTAGGTCTTGTAACCGGTCAGACTACCGCAACCTTAGAGCCTATTGCCAAGATTACCGATGGTGTGTTGATGTTAGAGGGTGGCAAGGTAGATGGTCTTGCCGCAGCAGAGGTTGTTGCAAACAACATTGTGGAGAAGAACGATGCTTTGACATTGGTGCCTGAGAATTTTGAATACTCTTCTGACGGAATTGTTTGTGGTGTTCCTAAGGGAGAAGAGGAATTAGTAGCAAAGTTAAATGAAATTATTGCAGAGGTGGTTGAATCCGGCATTTACTATGAGTGGATGGAGGAAGCGAATGCCTTAGCAAATTCACTGGGTGTAAGTAACTAAAGCCCGTAGAAATCTGGAGGATTACGTATGTTAGAAACAATGGGGATGCTGGTACAGAGATATTACGGCCTGTTCCTTGATGGTGTGAAATATACATTGCTTCTGGCACTGATTGCAGTTACCTTGGGTACAGTAATCGGAACGCTTCTGGCAATTATGAAAATGGCGAAGTTTAAGCCAATATCCTGGCTGGCCACTGCCTATATTGAGATTTTCAGAGGAACACCTCTGTTATTACAGCTGTATTTATTTTATTTTCTGGTACCCCAGATTCTGCCCTTTGAGCCCAGTAAGTTTGTGTGTGTATCCACTGCCCTTGTGCTCAATACCGGCGCATATGTGTCCGAGATTATCCGTGCAGGTATTCAGGCAGTTGACAAGGGACAGACCGAGGCTGCAAGAAGTCTTGGTTTAAACAGTGTGCAGACCATGAGAAAGGTGGTATTCCCTCAGGCGTTGAAGAATATTCTTCCTGCCCTTGGTAACGAATTTGTTACAGACATTAAGGAAACCTCTTTGGCATCCACTTTCTTTGTAGGCGATTTGATGACCTGTTACCGTACCATAAACGGAGCGATATACATCACTCTGGAGCCTTTGATTATTGTAGGTATTATCTATTTCATTCTGACCTTCAGCTTAAGTAAGCTGGTGGCATTTATCGAAAGGAGAATCCAGTATGATCATTAAGGTTGAGAATTTACAGAAAAGCTTCGGGGATAATCATGTCCTTACCGATATCAACGCAGAAATCGAAGAAAATGAGGTAATCTCCATTATCGGAACCTCCGGCTCCGGTAAGAGTACCTTTCTTCGTTGTCTGAACTTATTAGAGCAGCCCACCGGTGGTAAAATCTGGTTTAAAGGCGTGGATTTGACTGCAAAGGGTGTGGATATCAATCTCCATCGCCAGAAGATGGGTATGGTATTCCAGAATTTTAATGTGTTCCCCAATATGAAGGTGGAAGACAATATTACCATGGCGCCTGTCCTTTTGAAAAAGAAGACCAAGGAAGAGGCCCATGACCTTGCCATGAAGCTGCTTGACAGAGTTGGACTTCTGGAAAAGGCTTCAGCGTACCCTAATTCCTTATCCGGCGGTCAGAAGCAGCGTCTCGCCATTGTCAGAGCACTTGCTATGGAACCGGAGGTACTTCTTTTTGATGAGCCTACATCCGCGCTGGATCCGGAGATGGTAGGCGAGGTTTTATCCGTTATCAAGGGTCTGATGCATACGGGTATGACCAGTATCATTGTTACTCACGAGATGGGTTTTGCTAAGGAAGTGTCCGATAGAGTATTTTTTATGAATGAGGGCGTATTGGCTGAGACTGGCTCGCCGGAACAGATTTTTGATAATCCTCAGCTTCCCAGATTGAAAGAATTTTTGAGCAAGGTATTGTAAATTATTAAAAAAATCTAAAAAATACATGGATTTTTCAAAGGCAGTATATTATAATTGCTAGTGTACCTTGAAATGGTTTGACACTTACAAAATTGGTATTAAAGATGAATTGGAAAGGAAAAAACTATGGAAAAATTTTTCAAGTTGAAAGAGAATGGCACCAACGTTCGTACCGAAATCATGGCGGGTCTGACGACTTTCTTTGCCATGGCGTACATTCTTTTTGTTAACCCCAACATCCTGTCTCAATCAGGTATGGAGTGGGGAGCAGTTTTTATTGCAACAATTATTGCCTCTGTAGTAGGTACCTTGATTATGGGTCTTGTTGCTAATGTTCCTTATGCACAGGCACCAGGAATGGGCTTGAATGCATTTTTTGTTTATACTGTTTGCTTTGGTCTGGGATTCACCTGGCAGCAGGCATTGTCCATGGTATTTATTTGCGGCTTAATCAATATTTTGATTACAGTTACAAAACTCAGAAAGTACATTATGAAGGCTATTCCTACCAGTCTGCAGAATGCTATTGGTGGCGGTATTGGTCTGTTTGTTGCTTACATTGGTTTCTTAAATGTTGGCTTTGTTAACTTTGATGCGGGTGTTCCTGCTCTGGCTACCTTGAATAGCCCTGTTCTTTGGGTTTTCTTGATTGGTATGGTTATCACTATCGTCCTGATGCTTCTTAAGGTTAAGGGCGCGATGCTTATTGCTATCATTGCCACTACTATCATAGGCATTCCTTTTGGCGTTACTTCTATGAGCAGCTCTGTTAGCTTCTCTGATGCTTGTGCAGCTTTACCGACTACTTTCCTGGCTATTTTTAAGGAGGGCGGTATTGTAAGCCTGTTCTCTGATGTTTCTAAGCTGCCACTGGTGCTCATTACCATTTTCTCTTTCAGTATTACAGATACCTTTGATACTATCGGTACCTTTATCGGAACCGGCCGTCAGAGTGGTATTTTCTCTGAAGAAGATGAGAAAGCAATGGATAACAACACAGGCTTCAAGTCCAGATTGGACAAGGCTCTGTTTGCTGATGCTACTGCTACTTCTATCGGTGCTCTGTTTGGTACATCCAACACTACTACCTTTGTAGAGTCCTCAGCCGGTATCGGCGCAGGTGGACGTACCGGACTTACCTCCGTTGTAGTTTCTATTTGCTTTGCTCTTTCTGCATTCCTGGCTACCTTTGTTAGTGCTGTTCCTTCAGCTGCAACCGCTCCAGCTCTGGTTATGGTTGGTGTTCTGATGGCATCCTCTTTCAAAGATATCAACTGGAATGAGCTGGACGAAGCACTTCCTGCATTCTTTGCCGGTCTGTTCATGGCTTTGTGCTACAGTATCTCTTATGGTATTGCATTTGGTTTCATCACCTACTGCATCGTTAAGATTTGTGCTGGTAAGGCAAAGGAAGTACATCCTCTCCTGTGGGG
>JAFTXD010000130.1 GCA_017461775.1 Lachnospiraceae bacterium | reverse complement strand
GTACATTACAATCTGCCCCTCAGCTATGAAAAAACATTCATGAGTTCAGCAACTACCAATGCTCTACTCAGTAATGTATTTATCCTTTCGGATAAGGAAAATGCAATCAGCTCCAACGGACTTACCACGAAGGGACTCCTTTCGGAATATATGGCTACTGCACAGGGACAAATGGTGAAAGAGAATAAGCATAAGTATTATTTATTCGGTAATCAAAGTACTGCTGATGCCAGCCTGAATACTTCATCCGATAAATATTGTTTACGACTTGCCCGATATTTCAACAATGCAGAAGCTATCCTTTTAGTTGATGTAAAGCGTGATGTATTGGAAAGTACCCTCTCCTCTTTAGATGGTGGTCCGGGAAGCTTAGTCGGATTTGTAACCCTTGATGGTACCGAATATTTATCTGCATCATCTGTTTGCGAAGGCAATGCTTTTATTGATAAAGATTATGTCCAGACCGCTTTGACCGGCGAGGAAGACAGTGGTTCCTCCTATGTTGAGAATGGTGAGTACTTATTCCTCTTCTCCAAGATTGGTTCCAGAAATGCAATGATTTGTGCATTGATTCCACAGGCTAACATCATTGGACAAACAGAAGACATTAAGAATCTGTGTCTTATCTTTACCATCATTGCAGCAGTCATAGCAGTATTTACAGGTAGTATTCTTGCAAGATCTTATGGTGGAGCAATTTACGATTTAATCCACAAGATTAAGCGTGTGGCTGGCGGCGATTTAACCGTAGAAATCAAGACCAAGAGAAAAGATGAGTTCATGCTCCTGACCAATGGCGTGGAGGACATGGTTACCCATACAAAAGAGCTGGTATCCGGACTGAAGGATGTTAATACCGAGCTGGGAGATGCCACTTCTAATATGGCAACCTCTTCCGGTCACTTCCTTGAGACATCTGAAGATATCCAATCTGAAATTGATGAGATGCAGCTTGGTATCTCTAAACTGGACGTTGAAGCAAATGACTGCCTTACTCAGATGGACAAGCTTTCAGAGATTATTGAAGAAGTTGCTAAGGATGCTGATCAGATTAGTCAGCTGGCAACCGGAACCGAAACCGTTATTTCCTCCGGTATGGAAAGTGTACATCACTTAAAGGAAAGCACCGGTTCTACTATCCAGATTACTTCAAGTATTATTGAGACCATCGATGCACTTGCTGCAAAATCCAAATCCATCAGCAACATCATCGAGGCAATTAACAATATTGCAGACCAGACGAACTTACTTGCATTAAACGCTTCCATCGAGGCTGCTAGAGCCGGTGAAGCAGGTCGTGGTTTTGCAGTTGTAGCTCAGGAAATCCAGAAGCTTGCAGAAGCATCTATGCAGTCTTCTAACGAAATCTTCAAGATTGTTAAGGAAATCGAGCTTAGTACCAAGGATGCTACTGCTACTGCCAAGAAGGCAGAGGATATTGTTGATTCTCAGAATCAGGCAGTAGTTCTTACCACCGATTCCTTCCAACAGATTGGAGTACAGGTTAAGGAACTGTTAAATGCACTTCAGCTCATCAACAACAGTATCGGCGCCATGGAAGAGGGTCGCGATTCTACCTTAAATGCAATCGCTGCAATCTCCGCTGTATCTACTCAGACAGCTGCCGGTTCCACCAATGTACGTGATGCAGCTGCAAGACAGCTCTCTTCCATCAGTGACTTGGATAAGGCTGCAGAACAGCTTGAAAAACGTGCTACAGAATTAAGTGAATTACTTGGTAGATTTACCGTATAAAACAAAGGGCGTTGCCGATGCAACGCCCTTAAGCTTTGTCCTATTCTATTCTCCGAAGCTGATACCTACATTCTTAGCTTCCTTAATTGCGGAGCAGTCCGGATCAACCTTCTTTAATTTGCCGGCAACTTCCTCCAGCGGAACTGCCTTGATTTCACCATTCACGATGCCTACCATGTTGCCGAAATTCTTATCCAGAATCAGCTCTGCTGCGGCAGAACCAAGTCTTGTGGAAAGCACACGGTCATAAGGACATGGAGCACCACCACGCTGGGTATGTCCGGGTACCGTAATGCGTACTTCCTTGTCGGTCTTTTCGAGAATCTGTTCTGCCAACTCATAAGAAACGGAAGGATGCTTTCTATTCTTCAATTTCTCCTTGTACTCTTTCTTAGAAAGTTTTGCATCCTCCTTGGAAATGGCACCTTCTGCCACTGCTAAGATGGTAAAACGTTTGCCGGCTTTATCTCTTCTGCTGATTGCCTCTGCAATCTTATCAACATCATATGGAATCTCCGGAATCAAGATAATGTCCGCACCGCCTGCAATACCTGCATGCAATGTCAACCAACCCACTTTATGTCCCATAACCTCCACGATAAACACTCTTCCGTGAGAAGCTGCGGTGGTATGAATACAATCAATGGCGTTGGTTGCAATATCCACCGCACTCTGGAAACCAAAGGTCATATCCGTTCCCCAGATATCATTATCAATAGTCTTAGGAAGCGTCACCACATTCAAGCCCTCTTCTCTAAGAAGGTTTGCAGTCTTATGGGTTCCATTTCCACCAAGCACTACCAAACAATCCAGCTTCCACTTTTTGTAATTCTTCTTCATGGCAGCCACTTTATCAATACCATTATCATCCGGAACTCGCATGAGTTTAAATGGCTGTCTGGAGGTTCCTAAGATAGTTCCACCGATTGTTAAAATACCGGAAAAATCTCTGGAGGTAAGAAGACGGTATTTGCCATAAATAAGTCCCTTATAACCATCTTCAATACCGTAGATTTCCACGTCATCTCTCTTTTCAAATAATACCTTGGCAACACCACGCATTGCTGCATTTAACGCCTGACAATCGCCACCGCTTGTTAACATACCGATTCTTAACATATCCCATTCCTTCTTTCTTTTATTCCGCATTTCCTGCGGCATCGTAAGCCTGCTGGTAGAATAATTCCTGCGAATTAATCTTCACCTTGCCACCTCTGCGGTTAATATAGTTACCTTTATTATTCTGAGCCTTCCCCTTTACCGTGTCCTTCATCACCGTATCAAATACATCACGAATCCGGGCCTTTATATCCTCATCATAGATTGGAGTCGCCACCTCCACTCTACGCACCGTATTACGGGTCATAAAGTCTGCAGATGCAATGTAAATGCGGTCATTCTCGCCCTTACCGAAGCGGTAAATCCTGGAATGCTCTAAAAACCTTCCCACAACACTGATGATCTTTATATTCTCCGTCTCTCCTGGAATCCCCGGAATCAGACAACAGATACCACGTACAATCAGCTCAATCTTTACCCCTGCCTTAGAGGCTTCAATCAGCTTTTC
>JAFTXD010000129.1 GCA_017461775.1 Lachnospiraceae bacterium | reverse complement strand
TTCTTTCAAAACCCATCGTATATCAGCATCTATTTGCTTGTTATTAAACTCCTCTTCCAAAAAATCCTCCAGCTCACCGAGTACATCTATATCCTGCGCCTTTATGCGCTTATGAATCTCCTGCCCTATCTCATCCAATATCAATATAATCTGTTCTTTTTCTACTCTACCGTTATTTCTCTGTATATATTCCTCCATTTTCTCCCAAAATTCGCCATAGTCCACCACGTACTCAACACCACTACTTATACAGTCCTTTACCAGCTCTAAAACACATTCCTGAACCCCAACAGATACCAATAAACCTACATAATTTGCTATTTTACTCCTAAGCACTTTATCTCTCCTTCACTTTTGAACATTCTCAAATTCCGTGTATTCTATTAATTTTCTTTAACCTTTCGACTTCCTCTGTCCCTTTTAGTTCTCCCCATGCATCCCAAGGCACATCATTAATATGGTGAAACACATAAAATTCGTCATTTCCCCCTCGCATAGCCTGTCTTTCCGCCTCCAAGCTTGCTTGTCCCAACTCCAATGTTTTTAAATTACCTTTCATGTAATTTATATAATCTAAATTAGTAATATTTTTTCTCTGATATATCCCCTTTTCTTCAATCAACTTCCACCTCATGGTTGAAACTGCCTCTTCATACTCATGCAGTTTTTCCTTTAGACTATCTAGCAGCCCTACTGTAATAGATTTTCCATAGCGAATATGCGCTTTGGTTATTCTTTCTTTTGGCATTGCTGTATCATATGTGTACTCAATGACCATCGGAACCACTGGAACTCCTGCTTTCTGAGCCACTTCCAAAAATCCATAACTCATCGGTAAATGCAACTTATTTGGCGACAAATTCCATGTTCCTTCCGGAGAATAATGCATACAATGACCTCGTAACAAAATACTAATCATGTCCAACTTGTTATTAATTCTGCTGTTAGCATTCTCAGGCTTTTTACTCACCAAAACTAATCCCGTATTCAACTGCGCCAAAATCAAAAGTTTATTCACATCTCCATGATGCAACAGTATGCAATGCCTCGGATTTTCCGGCATCCACACAAAATTATCCATAATTCCCTGATGAGACATTGCAAATATCACTGCACCATCCGGTATATTTTCTTGACCATCCGAAACGACTTCGATTTCTCCCCCAGCTAAAACTCCAGAGACTTTTCTAGCAATTTTTTCTGTCATTTTTTTTAGCTTAGGTGCTACTGACAATGCTCCCGGCGTAGTTGTACATAATTTCCTCTTACCACAGAATTCCCGCAACTTCTCAAAATAAGCTTTCTTATCTTCTAGCGACAATCTGCATTCTTCTTTATTGGAAAGAATCCAACTTGGTATTTCTTGATTTGCTCTTCTCATAATTTCCTGCCTGCTTTCATCAAAACACATAATTGCAACTGTCTATATTTCTAATCATAATTTAAGGTGTTTCAAAAAGTAGACTTTTTGAAACACCTTTGATACAATTGTTTTATAGGCCTTTAGTACTGTATTTATGGAATTAATGGGCATTTATAGGTTGTTTCATGTAGTCTACAATTTGGAACAAATTTCCTCTTTCTTCTCCATCTTTTTTATCTCCATACACCTTCGATAAAACGTGGAATAATTCATTCCCAATTCCTCTGCCGCTTTCCTTAGCGATATCTTCCCATTCCTCCACAACAGATAATATTTCTGAAATTCTTCCGGCATTTCCTTCTTTCTACAGCCAAACTGAATCCCTCTTTGCTTAGCTGCAGCAATTCCTTCCGCCTGTCTCTGTCTGATAAATGCCCTCTCAGTCTCTGCCACATATGCCAAGATTTGAAGCACCAAATCTGCAATAAACACACCGGTCAAATCTCCATGGGAAGTGTTCGTATTTAGTAGCGGCATGTCAATGACTTGTATATCTGCCCCGATTTCTTTTGTAATCTTACGCCACTGCTCCAGTATCTCTTCATAATCCCTCCCCAATCGGTCAATACTCTTAACAATAATGACATCTCCCTTCTTCACACGTTTCAGCATTCGTAAGTATTGTGGTCGTGCAAAGCTCTTTCCTGACATTTTGTCCAAATAAATATTTTTCTGCTTAATTTGCTGCTCCTGCATTGCCAAAAACTGCCGCTCCGGATTCTGGTCCTTAGCCGACACCCGGATATACCCATAACGTTCCATATCAGTCTGCCTCCTTTATAATCATACTTCATATTATAAATTGCAGACACATGAACAACCCTTTAAATAAAGTGTACTTAAAACAAGTCCATTCAAAACATTATAGCATACCCCAAACTTAAAATGTACTTATATTAAGTCCAGAAAGGATATATTACTATGGAAAAGGATAAACATTTAGGTTTACGAATTGATTCAGAAACACATGAGAAATTAAAGAGTCTCGCAGAATATGAGGGTCGCTCCATCAATGGAGAGGTATTATATTTAATTCGTCAGGCAATCGCCAGACACGAGCAGGAAAAAGGTACGCTGGAACGCACCTAAAATAAACACAATTATGATTTAAGGGAATATAACCTCAAAGATTGACCTTTCCCTTAATTCATGCTGTTTTTTAAGGGAAAGGACCGTATGTAAGGGATTGAGAACTTTTAAATACTCAGATTTGAAAGACTAGAAATGGGATTGCGGAGCGCTAACGTGTGGAGGTTAGAATAACTTAAAGGCAAGCCTATTCACTTTCCAACATCCTCCATAACTTAATATTTGACATCTCCTGCAGCGCCTTCTTACTTTGCCAGTTCCAGAGCAAGGTGCTTTCTCCAGACCATAGTGCTTCTATAATAGCATCCAACGCCTCCTTCGTAATCTCTTTGCCATTCGCATCGGAATGGGTACGAAGGGGCCTTTCTGCTAAGCTATCCTCATAGCTTTCATGGGTATTACACACAAGTGTCCACTGCACCTCTTCCGAAGTCCCTTCCGGCTGGGTAGTCGCTGTCCCCTCCTTTGGCTCCGGAGTCTGCGCTTTTTTTTCCTGCTTTACCGGCATGGGTGTTTCTACCACGTCTTCTATCTCGAAATCATTTTGTGCCACACTACAAGCACATAAAAATAACACGCAAACAAGAGGTAATAATATCCTTCTTAATTTCATCTCCTAGACCCACTCTTCCATTTTTTACCATAATTCTACTACGAGGCCTAATCATATTCCCATCTTTTCTGCATCTTATTTGTATCATCAAATTTCTTTATTCGCCTGTTGCTTCCCGGTATTCTTCGCTTCCCACATCGCTCCATGTCCGCCGACCGGATGCTATCACCTGCTCTGCCTCCGGCTCTGCCGCATACATTTCTAAAATGTGCATTTCTTCTCC
The DNA here is from genome assembly GCA_017461775.1 of Lachnospiraceae bacterium. GTDB lineage: Bacteria > Bacillota > Clostridia > Lachnospirales > Lachnospiraceae > Acetatifactor. The sequence goes on along the minus strand of JAFTXD010000129.1, from coordinate 17,946 downwards.
ATTCACCATATCTTCCTGATATAGCACAAAAAGTTCACAGGTACCATTTTTTGAAGTTCTGTCATACACCAAGGTGTAGCCGTTCCCTAAGTCAAGATATAGATCCCCCTTGGCATTGTACTTTACCATATAGGAATATCCCTGCTCCTTAAGTACCTTGTCATATATCAGCTTAGCCGCATTTTCTTTTCGCAAAACATCATCCTCCGACGCATCTGTCACAAGTGATTCTCCCTCAGAAATCGCCTCCTGCCGCTCTCTCCACTCCTCATCAAACCTCTTTTCCTCTATAAGACGCTCCACTGCCTTTGCATACTCACTGTTTATCCGCTCTGCCACCAGCTTGGGTGATTTATAATAATCCTCTTCCAGCTCATGCCATTTGCTGATGTTTCCAAAAGGAAGCGTGCCTGTGATTTCATCCTCTCCCTCCCCTTGGTAAAACTGCAAATAAACCGGATAATCTGCAAAGAAATCTGTCTCATTCATCACGTGCTGCATCAGCTTAGAAGCATCCTCTGCAAAGGCGGCAATATCCTCCTCATTCTTTAGCTCCAGATATGTCCAACCGCAGCTTCCATCCACATCCATGCTTACAAAATACTCTCTGCCAAGCCCCAGCTCTACATAAGCCTCCTTCAGATACTTCTGCCACAACAGAGGAATGTAGTCATCCACCACTTGATTTCCCAGCCATTCCACCTCTATGGTTAACTGCGGATACTCTGCATCGTAAACCTCCTCGGCCCCATTCACCACAAAGGCCCGCCCATACTTTTCCTTCAGGTATTTAGCCTTTTGCTCCATATCAAATTCGCATGGCGTACGTAACACAAAAGCCACTGGACGATAACACTGATAGCTGGCTTCGCCCAGTCCTACTCCATGGTTTACCACCAAAAGACTCTTCGTAAGCCACCTTTCCTCCTGCAAAGTAAATACCATAAAAAGAAATGTCCAAAATACCCAAAAGCCATACGCTCCTGTCACCACAAGCCCCAGCAGTACTTTTATCCATTTCTTACCTTTCAACACCCTGCAAAAGGCCCTACCGCCCCAGATAAGAAGCAAAAGCGGCAAGACCATGATAAGCAACACCTTCCCTAAAACATCCACCCACATACGCAGTGAATAAGCGGTACCTAAAAGCAGAAAACTACTTGCAATATATATAAACGACAATATCGCCACTACCAGAGTGGCTCTTTTTATCCCCTTCATTTTATCTCCCCTTTCTCAAATTCAGGCATCTCCCATATGCTCCTATGGAGAGATGCCTGCGTTTTGCGAAGAAGTTATTAAATCAATGCCTACCGGCAAAATATTACTTCTCACTTTATTTCACTTGTTTACTGCCTATTAATCTTCATATTCGAAATCATCTGTATTTACCCCCAGATTATGAAGCTTAATCCTTTGAGTCTTTAACTGATACTCAAGCTCAGGGTTGTTTTCTTTCTGATACCTCTTTATACGAATGAGATTTATATAAATATTGGTTTCATAATTCAGCATCTCTTCTTTTGTCATTATTTCGCCCTCCATATTCTCATCCTCCTTCTATAGGCTATACCTATATTATAAAGGATTATATGCAAAGTGAAAAGCATTTTATTAAGTTATAGGTATTGGTAATTTTATGAGTAATATTGGATTTACATTGCCACAAGGACAATATAAACAGAACGCACCACGCACGCAAAAAGAAATATAAGAAAAGGGTTCCTCTCCCTATACAGAACAAAAACATCTTCGCCTTGCCATTATATCATATCGACAAGGCGAAGTAAATCATCAGGATATAAACACATTCATCTTTTTCTGCACAAACCCAATCACCGGCCCAATAAAGAACGCACAGGCAATGGTGACAATATTCAGCGGTCCGCCAAGAAGTGCTCCCACAATCATAAAACTGAAATCCCAGATTCTGCGTACAGCCTTAAAAGAAAGCTTCTTCTGCTTACTGTGAAGGATAAATGGGATTCCGTCGTAGGAAGACATTCCCAATCCCGCTGCCATATATGCAGCCGCGCCGAAGATAAACACCACCAGCACCGGCACCAGCAATATGTAGCACGCCACCCTGTTATCAAAGAAGCCCATTCCACCCGGCAGTACAAGACCCCATATCCAGGTAAAGAAATCTACCAAATACCCCAGCACAATCATATTTCCGATGGTGCCAAAGCCTATCATCCCTAAGTCATTGAAGATTACATACAAAAAGGTCACCAGATTAATAATCAGCTGCACCGTACCATAGCTAAAAGGCAGATGCTTTTGCACACCAAGGGTAAAGCAGGAGCAAGGGTCCGTGCCCAAATCCAGCCGTATCAAAAGGGACAGTCCCAGCGCCTGCAAACAGATTCCTACAATCATTAAAATCATTCTATTTCTAAATTTCGGTGGTCTTTCAAATGGTTTTCCTGCCATAATATTTCTCCTATGTATTTTATCCTTCCAAACGCTTAACACTATACCATGCCCCCATACTTACTGCAAGAGTTTTACTTGCTTTTCCACCGGGTTTATGCTACGTTCAGATAAGTAAATTATAAAGCAATAAAAAGAGGTATCTATGAATCGTTTATCCGAAAAGAAACTATTTCTATTTGACATTGACGGAACCATTGCCGTGGGAGAGACCCTATTTGAAGGCAGCCGTGAGCTCCTTGACTACATTCACTCCATCGGTGGCAAGGCTTACTATATCACCAACAACTCCACCAAAAGCAATATGGATTATGTAGCAAAGTTTAAAAATGCCTTTGCCCTGGACACCACGGAGGATTTGTTTGTCACCTCCGGCTACATGACCATCCGATTCTTACAGGAAAATTATGCGGATAAGAAAATCTACGTTCTCGGCACCGGTTCCTTCATTGCAGAGCTTCGCAAAAATGGGCTCACTATCACAGAAGCCTGTGAAGAGGACGTAGCCTGTGTGGTTGTGGCTTACGACAGTGAATTAAATTATCAAAAGCTGATAGAGGCCAGCAAAATTCTTTCTACCATGGACGTCCCCTTTTACGGGACTAACCCGGATTTATGCTGCCCCATCGACTTTGGCTTTATCCCGGATTGTGGTGCCATCTGCGAAATGATTACCCATGCCACCGGGAAAGTGCCCACATACCTGGGAAAACCAAATCCGGAAGTTGTAACCCTGTGCCAGAAGGCTTCCGGCTTTACACCGGAAGAAACCTTAGTTGTGGGCGACAGACTTTACACCGATATCGCCTGCGGAATCAATGCCGGTGTGGATACCTGCGTACTCTTTACCGGAGAAGCTTCGCCGGAGGATTTAGCGGATACGCCCTTTCAGCCTACCTATGCATTTGACAACGTCGTCAAATTATTAAAAGCCTGTAAATCCTAGGATTCACAGGCTTTTGTCTCATTCTTTATTCCTTTTCATGGCTCTTCACAGCAAAGTCCACACCGTTATCCTGTGGATTACTCTCATCAAACACATAATCCTTTCCCGGAAGAACTGCATTTAAGATAATACCTACAAGCGCTCCTACTGCAAGACCGGATAAGCTGATGGTAATTCCACCAATGGTAAACGCAATCGCTCCCGCCGCACTATAGTTGATACCGATAGCAAGTACCATGATCAGGGCTGCAATGATTACGTTACGGCTCTTGGAGAAATCCACCTTTGTCTCCACAATATTACGTACACCCACTGCAGAAATCATACCGTAAAGAACTAAGGATACACCACCCACAGTTGCGGTAGGCATACACGCAATGATAGCTGCAAACTTCGGTGAGAAGGAGAACAATATTGCAAATACTGCAGCAATACGAATTACCAACGGATCATATACCTTTGTCAGGGATAATACACCGGTATTCTCACCATAGGTAGTATTAGCCGGAGCACCGAATAAAGCTGCAATAGAGGTTGCCAGACCATCACCGGTTAAGGAACGATGCAGACCCGGTTCCTTAAAGAAATTTTTCCCTACCGTAGAAGAGATTGCAGATAAGTCACCCACATGCTCTACAATGGTAGCAAGTGCAATGGGCATAATGGTAATAATAGATGTAATAATCATAGATACATCCGGATTCTTAAAAATTGAAAAAACAGTGGCCTCAAAATGAATGGGGAAGCCTAAAAGATCTGCCTCAGCCACAGGAGTAAAATCTACCTCTCCCATAACTGCTGCTACCAGATAAGAACCGATAACACCAATGATAATGGGCACTACCTTAATCATTCCCTTGCCCCAGATATTACATATTACCACAAGAGCGATGGCAATCACTGCAATAAACCAATTGGTTGCACAGTTATCAATGGCTGACTGGGACAGCGTAAGTCCGATGGCAATGATAATCGGCCCCGTAACAATGGGTGGGAAAAACTGCATTACCTTTCCGGTTCCAAATGCCTTAATAAACGCCGCCAGAACCAGATACACCAGACCGGCACAAGCAACACCCAGACATGCGTAAGGCAGCATCTCTTTATTGGGTTGTCCATCAATCATGGGGGCAACGGCGAAATATCCGCCTAAAAATGCAAAAGATGAGCCTAGGAACGCAGGCACCTTACACTTAGTGATAAAGTGAAACAATAAAGTACCAAGACCGGCAAACAGCAGTGTCGTGGACACATCCAGTCCTGTCAGCATGGGTACCAGCACCGTAGCACCAAACATAGCAAACATGTGCTGCAGACCAAGCAAGAGCATCTTAGGTGTTCCTAATGATCTTGCATCATAAATACCTGCTTCGCCCAGAGCAGTTTTCGTTGTTTTACTCATAAAAAAGACCTCCTATAATATTAATAATTAATAAACCCTATTTATAATATTATTCTTTCCCTAAAATACCGTCAAGGAAAACCTATTGCCCTCATCCCCAAAATTCGCTATACTGAATTTAGTAATTTTCACGAAAGGTACAGGTAATTTCACCATGAAAGAACAGTTATATACCATTCCCTTAAATGAAGCTGTGGATGCAAAGGATGAGTGCCCCTTTTGCTTTGTTGAACGGGCCATTGAGCGAGATCTTTTAGACTTTTGCTTAGGCTCCGGAAGCTCTTATATGGAGGCAGATATCCGGGAAATGACCGACAAAGCAGGCTTCTGCCGACCTCACTTTAAGAAAATGTTTGACTACGGTAATACCCTGGGCAATGCCTGGATTTTAAAGACCCATTATATGCGTATGATTGGTGAAATGCAGAGCCAGTTCAAATCCTTTACCCCGGGCAAGGTATCTTTAATGGATAAGCTGAAAAAGAATACCGAAGGTAAAAATCCCATCGGCGTATGGGTTGCGGAAAAGGAAGAATCCTGCTACATCTGTAACCATTTTAAGGAAACCTATGAGCGTTATCTGGATACCTTTTTCTACATGTACAGCCGTGACGAGGATTTCCGCATGAAGATTAAGGATAGCAAAGGCTTCTGTCTCCCTCACTTCGGGGATCTGTGCAATATGGCCGATGTGAAGCTGTCCGACAAGGAAAAGCGTGATTTCTATGAGATGATGCTCCCTCTGATGGAAGCAAATATGAAGCGTCTGGCTGAAGATGTGGCATGGATGGTAGAGAAATTCGATTATAAGAACAAGGATGCTGACTGGAAGAATTCCCGGGATGCTATTCAGAGGGGTATGCAAAAGCTAAAGGGTGGTTACCCTGCGGATGACCCGTACAAAATGAATAAGTAAGCAACAAAAATCTGCAAGCCACTAAAACTTGCAGATTTTTTTCATCATGTCAATATATTGGATTGCCTCCTCATAAAGCATCTCCGGCTGGAAGGCAGAATCCGCAAAACGCTGGGACATCAACCCCTGTATGGTTAAATCCAACATCTTCCGCACCTTGATACCGTCCACACCCGGGTGCAAACCTTCAAAATCCACTCTGCTCCAAATATTTGCATAAGCCTCTTCCAGTGTCTGCTTTTTCTCATAAATGCACATAAGAGCCTCGCTGACATCCTCCGACTCCACACGATTCAAGAACATCTGCATGTAAGGGTATCCCTTCATGGCATTCATTCTGGCAAGCTCCACCTGCTTCATCAGCTCAAACATATCTGTTACATTATCTTTTACTACCGTGCTTAATTCCAGCATCATATAACGCACGCTGTATTCATATATAAACTCATATACACCCAGCTTATTCTCAAAATAATGGAACAGAAGTCCCTTACTGATACCGGCTTCCTTCACAATATCATCCGTACTGGCATGGCGATAGCCTCGTATCGCAAACACCTTCAGGGCAGCATTGATCATTCTGTCCTGCTTTTCTTTTTTCAAATCAAAAAACTTATCATTCATGTTCTAAATCCCCTTATCCGATTGTACTAATATAACATACTCTCGCATTTTTTGAAAGTTTTTCGTATATTCTCTTTTCTTTTTGGTCAAAACATACTAATATAATAGAAAAGTAACATAAAGGAGGATGGCGACTATGAAAAAATTTGGTAAGATTTTATTGTTCGGTGCTGCCATTGGTACAGCAGCTGCTGCCGCATATCACTATTTCAAGAAAATGGAAACGGATACCGAAACCACTTCTACGGAGGACGATGAGAACGCTTTCGTAGCAGAGGATGAGGACTCTTATTTTGATGACGAAGACTTTGACGATGAATTGGAGATTACCGCATTCGAGGAAGATGAGTTAGATGAAGACGCTACGATTTCTGTAGAAGAATTCATTCAGGATCCCACTCCGGATACCGACATCGAGGATATGGCTACCACTACTCCCGAGCCCAGCTTTTCTCCGCTTGCAGAGACTCTGATGCAGGAAGAAGATGTGGAAGAGTTCTTTGATGAGGATGATGAGGAAATTACCGAAGAGTAATTGTCTGTCAAAAAGCATGGCCTTACAGCCATGCTTTTTTTAATCGTTCAATTCCCAGCTTTATCTCATCCAAAGAAAGTCCTCCATATCCCAGGATAACTGTGCTTCTCTCTTCACTATCTTTCGAGTCTACCAATGCCCCTGATAACCCATACACCTTGATTTCTTCCTGCTCTGACGCAGCAAGTAAGGCGCTTTCTGTCAGCTTGCGCTTGGATTTTAGCAAAACATGCAGCCCCGCATTTTCCCCGGAAATCTCAAACTGCTCCCGGAAGGGCTCCAGCTCCTGCAATAATAAATCATGCTTTTCCCGGTAATGCTTGCGCATTTTGTTCAGGTACCGCTCAAAGTAGCCTCCCTTGATAAATTCCTCCAGTATCTTCTGATCGATACGGGATACCGTGGTGGAATAAAAGCTACACTCTGCCTCATATTTTTTCAGAAGAATCTCCGGAAGCACCATATAGCTTACACGGATGGCGGGCGCAATCGCCTTGGAAAAGGTGCCCAGGTAAATCACCTTGCCGTGCTTATCCATGGCCTGGAGGGAGGGAATGGGCTTTCCCTTATAACGAAACTCACTATCGTAATCATCCTCGATAATAAATCTCCCCGCTCCTCCACCAGCCCATTTCAGCAATTCGCTTCGCCTTCCTGCGCTCATAATCGTGCCGGTGGGATACTGCCGGGAGGGCATCACATACACCAGTTTCACCTCTTCCCCAATCTGCTGCACCAGCATACCATTATCATCCATATCCACCGTTTCTACGGGATAGGCAAAGGATTTAAAAATCTGATAGGCTCTTTTGTACGTTGGATTCTCCATGGCAATGGAAACGTGCCGCCCCAATATCTTTTCCAGAAGCATGAGAAGATAATCATTTCCTGCTCCCACGATAATCTGCTCCGGCTTACAATTCACTCCACGGGAGGAGTGAAGATACCGGCTGATAGTTTCCCGCAAAGAATAGTCTCCCTGAGCGCTTCCACTGGAAAAAAGCCGGGAGTTACTGTCACTTAAAATGCTTTTATTTATTTTTTTCCAAACTCCGAAAGGGAACTCGGACATATCAATGGCTGTGGGAGAGAAATCTACCTGATATTCTCTCTTCTCCTCCAGCGGTACAGAAACAACTGTCGTCTCCCTTGGCTGTGACAACTGATACAGTTCCTCCAAACGGCACACATAATACCCCTTATAAGGTCTGGATTCAATATACCCCTCTGATGCCAGCTGCTCGTAAGCCAGTTCCACCGTGCTTCTGGATACCTGTAAAAACTCTGCCAGAGAACGCGTTGAGGGAAGCCTCTCTTCGCAAAGAAGCTTCCCCTCTCTAATTTCCTGTCGCACATATTCATAAATTTGTTCATAAAGACATTTGGGTATGTCACTACGCAGAACAATATTTAAATCGTACATGGCTAATTAGCCCCATTTCTTACCTTTTCTGCAATACTTTCCTTTAATTCTCTTGCCTTGTCCTTCATGCGGCTGTTTGCGGCATTGGAGGTGAGAATCTTGGAAATCATCTTTAAGGAGGACTCGTAATCATCAATTTCGTATGCCAGCGCTGCTAAAAGATAATCCACGGTCCACTCGTCCATACCTGCAATCGGGGTATTCTCAGATGCTCTGGCATTCACAAAGCCCTCGTAAGCATTCTTTAAATACTCTCTCTCCTCAGTTGCAAGTGCTTCCTTCTTCTCCTCGGGCAGCTCACCCTTGCCCTGCAAATACTCCTGATAACCGCGAAGGAGCCATGCTGACTTTAAGCAGATATAGGCCTTCTCGCTTGCCTTGGCATTCTTCACTACCGCACATGCCAGTGTCAGCTTGTAACGCTCAATAGCCTCTTCATAGCTGTAGGTTTCCCCAGTATTTGGTGTCACCTTCACACGGCTGCAGATGTTGGCTTTGATAGCCTTAGCCTGGGTAGGCATGATGGTGGGGAAATATCTGCTCAATGCACTGTAGCCACAATCACATCTGATGGCATCATACTTCACCGCATCCACACCTTCAAATTTCTGACGTAAATCAATATCACTGGAAATCAGCTTCGCTTTACTGTTCTTCATTACCTTCGCAGTAAACTTTGCATCACAAACCGGGCATTCCACAGTCTTATCGAAAATATAATCCTTCTCCTCCAATACCACAGGTTCAGCCTTCTTTACTTCAACCTTCTTCTTTGCTTTGTCGTCTTTCTCAAACAGCTTCGCACCGGTAAGATTACCCAGCCCCAAGCTTTCTAATCCTGAAAAAATTCCTGCCATAGTCCCACTTCTTTCTTTTGTTTAATTTTTCGGTAATACGAATGAGCTCTTTAATGAAACGATACGGTTAAATACCATTGCTTCCTCGGTAGAATCCTTGGCATCCACGCAGAAGAAGCCCTGACGTACAAACTGGAAGTTGTCATAAGCCTTTGCCCCCGCAAATGCAGGCTCCAAATAACACTCCTTCAGTACGGTTAAGGAGTTGGGGTTCAGATTCAGACTTCCGTCCTCGTTGTACACACCCTTTTCCTCATCAATAATGTTCTCGTACAAACGTACCTCTGCCTTGATAGCCTTAGCTGCAGATACCCAGTGAATGGTCCCCTTCACCTTACGGCCATCCTGCGCATTACCGCCCCTGGTCTCCGGGTCGTAGGTACAATGTACTTCTATAACCTTACCATTTTCATCCTTAATACAGCCGGTACACTTTACAAAATACGCGTTCATGAGACGTACCTCGTTGCCCGGGAACATACGGAAGTACTTCTTCGGAGGCTCCTCCATAAAGTCTTCCCTCTCAATATAAAGCTCCTTGCCAAATGGCACCTGTCTGCTGCCAAGCTCCTCATTTTCCAGATTCTTAGGCGCATCCAGCCACTCAACCTGATCCTCGGGATAATTGTCAATAACCAGCTTCACCGGGTCTAAAATTGCCATCAATCTTGGTGCCTTTGCCTTCAAATCCTCACGGATACAGTACTCCAGCATCGCATAATCTGCGATGGAATTTGCCTTAGATACACCGCAGAGCTCCACAAATTTCTTGATGGATTCCGGTGTAAAGCCTCTTCTGCGGAGTGCTGCGATAGATACCAGACGTGGATCATCCCAGCCGTCCACAATCTTCTCCTCTACCAGCTTCTTAATATATCTCTTACCGGTAACCACATTCTTCAAATACAGCTTTGCAAACTCGATCTGCTTCGGTGGCTGAGGATACTCCAGCTCTCTCACTACCCAGTCATATAACGGTCTGTGATCCTCAAACTCTAAAGTACAGATGGAATGGGTAATTCCTTCAATCGCATCCTCGATAGGATGTGCAAAATCGTACATGGGGTAAATGCACCATGCATCACCGGTATTGTGATGCGTCATGTGTGCCACACGGTAGATCACCGGATCTCTCATGTTGATATTCGGTGACGCCATATCAATCTTGGCACGGAGTACCTTCTCACCATCTGCAAACTTGCCGTTCTTCATATCCTCGAAAAGCTGTAAATTCTCTTCCACGCTTCTCTCTCTATTAGGGTCATTCTTACCCGGCTCCTCAAAGGAACCTCTGTACTCGCGAATCTGCTCTGCGGAAAGGTCGGATACATACGCCTTACCCTTCTTAATTAACTTTACAGCAGCTTCATACATCTCACCAAAATAATTTGATGCAAAGAACAGTCTGTCCTCCCAGTCAGCACCCAGCCACTGGATATCGGCTTTAATGGATTCTACGAATTCGATTTTCTCCTTGGTCGGATTGGTGTCATCGAAACGCATATTAAACTTTCCGCCGTACTTCTGTGCCAGACCGTAGTTTAATAAAATACTCTTGGCATGTCCAATGTGAAGATAACCATTTGGCTCCGGTGGGAAACGTGTACACACCGTATCATAAACACCCTCTGCCAAATCCTTATCAATAATCTGCTCAATAAAATTCTTGGAAACCTTCTCGCTTGCGGTTTCCTCCTCTGAATTTAACAATTCCTTTTCCATTTCACTCATCGGTTAATCCTATACCTTTCCTAGGTTACATCTGATATAATATTTTATCATATGAACCCAGATTATTCAAGACAGCTACACCGTCTCATAATTCTCATTTAATAACTCTCCCGGAATAATAAAGATATGGCTTGTATCGTCCTTATACGCTGCCAGATAATCTCCGGGCATACCCAGCTGATATCTCTCCTCATCCCAAATAGGGAAAACCTTAATACCATCCTGCAATTTCTTTACATAAATCTGTTTTTCTTTTTTGGGAACACATACCCTGGCAAAATCCACCAGCGAATAGGTATTTCCATCATTTTTCCCTTTCATCAGTGGGCGGTATGCCTTTTCTGACATATTGCCTTCTACCGCAAAGTTCTCCTCCATACACTGATAATACGCCTGCATCTGCTCATGGGTCTTAAATTCCACATGTCCCTGTGCATCCAGTACCAGATATAAATCGTCTGCCGTCTCGATATCCAGCTCTCCCTCCATGGTACGAATCACAGACCACCTGCCGATTCCCGGTAAATCCTTCACACGTACATAACCATAATTTTTCGCTTTATGCACATACATGGCAGAATCCGTGGAATCGAATTCATAATCCCTTGCATAAATCACCGGATATTCCTCAAAGTAGGAGGTCATGGCCGTATTAAAGTATGCCTCGGAGTGGGTGGCACCATGCACCTTCTCGTATAACTTCTTGCTGATAAATCCACCGGCCTTTTCCAGATGTCCGCCACCGTTACCAATGCCCTTTGTCAAATACGCCGCCAGTTCGTTGGCGTTTACTTCCTTGATACAGCTGCGCACGGAAAGCTTGTAACCATCGTGAGTCTCGTTGTATACCAGACACACGTCTATCTCGTCCACCTGCAACAAAAAATCACTGATTAAGCCCAGGATATTGGGGTCGCAGGGCTTGGATTTAATCACGGCAAAGCGATAGCCGTCGTTATAGCTGTAGCGTATCATGGCGATTCCGGCAATTTCCAGCTCCTTTAAGGAAAGATTGGAATTACGGAACTGGCTGATTAATGCCTTATGATACTCCAGCGAATCCCTCATATCCAGATCCAGCGGATGAAAAAGCTCCGAAAGCTGATTGGTATCCGTGTACAAACCATAGTAGAGCGCGGTGCAAAGCATCATATCCTCGTTCAAGGGATAATTCTCTTCCTTCAGCATGCTCCAGACAAGAGTGGCACAGCTGCCCAGCCTTGGCTCGATACGGCTCAAGGGCTGGTCCGTAATTTCTATCTGATGGTGGTCAATGATTGCCACATAGTCTGCCTCTAAGCGTGTCACATTCCCGGCGCCGTACTGGCAGTCTACCGTAATCAGAAGTCCCTCTATTTTCACCTTCTCTTCCGGTGATATGTACTCTATAGGGAGGCTTAGCTTATTCTTCATCAGGCTCAGATTGGCCTTCTGTATTTCAAAGCGTCCACTGTACACCATACGTACAGTCTTTCCCTTGCTCTCAAAATATTTATACAATCCGAATGCCGCCGCCAGCGCATCTGCATCCGGATTGTCATGACACTGAATGGTAATCGGGTTAAAACGCAATAAATCAGATAAATTCATGCTCAAATCCTCTCTACTAAAATCAAACAGTCGGGTAGGTCTCCCTACCCGACTATTATACAACATTTCTATTAATGATGGAATAAACGAATTCCGGTAAATGCCATTGCCATGTTATATTTATCTGCACATTCGATAACTAAATCATCTCTTACAGAGCCGCCCGGCTGCGCGATATACTTCACACCACTTCTGTTTGCTCTCTCGATATTGTCAGAGAATGGGAAGAATGCGTCACTTCCTAAGGTAACATCGGTCATCTGGGAAAGCCATGCCTTCTTTTCCTCTCTGGTAAACACAGGAGGCTTCTCCTTGAAGATTCTCTCCCATGCGCCATCTGCAAGCACATCCTCATAATCCTCACCGATGTAATTGTCGATAGCATTGTCTCTGTCTGCACGACCAATCTTATCCAGGAAAGGAAGATTTAATACCTGAGGAGCCTGACGAAGGAACCAGTTATCTGCCTTGGTACCTGCCAGTCTGGTACAGTGGATTCTGGACTGCTGTCCTGCACCGATACCGATAGCCTGTCCACCCTTTACATAGCATACAGAATTGGACTGGGTATACTTTAAGGTAATTAATGCAATCTTCATATCGATGATTGCTTCCTCAGGAATTTCCTTATTCTTTGTAACGATATTGGACAATAATTCTGCATTGATATCCAGCTCATTTCTTCCCTGCTCGAAGCTGATGCCGTATACCTGCTTGGTCTCAATTTCTGCCGGAACATAAGAAGCATCAATCTGGATTACATTGTAATTACCATTTTTCTTTGCCTTTAAGATTTCCAGCGCTTCCGGCTCATAGCCCGGAGCGATTACACCGTCGGAAACCTCTCTCTTAATCAGCTTTGCAGTATCCACGTCACATACGTCGGATAAAGCAATGAAATCACCGAAAGAAGACATTCTGTCAGCGCCTCTTGCTCTTGCATAAGCACTTGCTAAAGGAGAAAGCTCTCCCAAATCATCCACCCAGTAAATCTTTGCCAGGGTCTCATCTAAAGGAAGACCAACTGCTGCACCAGCAGGAGATACGTGCTTAAAAGAGGTAGCTGCCGGAAGTCCGGTTGCCTCCTTTAATTCCTTTACAAGCTGCCAGCCGTTGAAGGCATCCAAAAAGTTAATATATCCCGGTTTACCGTTTAACACGGTAACAGGTAAATCGCTGCCATCCTCCATAAAAATTCTGGAAGGCTTCTGGTTAGGGTTACATCCGTATTTTAACTGAATTTCGTTCATGATTATCTCCTTAAGAATTAAGCGTTCTTGTTGATGATTTTGGTCTCATATTTACCGGTTGCAATGTCAATATAACGAACAAATAAGGACACCTTATTCTCTTCGTTTAAGCTGTTCCAGAGCATCTGGGTGAAAGCTTCCATATCATCAGGAATGGAAACCACCTTGGGCTCACCTTCAAAGCTTGGAAGAGGATTGCCATCATGCATATAGGTGTGAATAAAACGTCCCTCTCCATTCTTTGGATTATCGTAGGTATATGTATAACGATTGCAGCAATCCGGGTCACCGTTATTGCTCTTTAAGATGGACATTGCGAAATCGTACTTGCCATCCTCCACATGCATAATACCGGAAATTCTTGGGGTATAGTTAGGGCCATCCGGCTCAAATTCACGGCTTCTTAAGGACTGCTCAAAGGTAAGACCTGCCTTCACACCATCATAGATGGTATCGGTCTGGTCACCGTTGGTAACGATAGTATCATTTCCCAAAACTCTAACCGGAGCGTAGATAATAAGACTTGGGTCCTCTAATTTGGAAGGATCAAAGGCCTGGGTACGGATACCCTCTCCCTCTACCTCAAATACACGGTTTCTGCTGTTGGAGCTTCTTCCCATGATGAAGTATGCACATACAGCGGACTTACCGTCAGCGGACTTACCGATTACGATACCTCTTCCGGGATATGCGTTTTCTTTCAACTCGTTTTCCAGTGATAACATGTTCATTCTACTTCTCCTCCTATACTTTGTTAAGTTAAAGCAACAAAGCCGACCTACCCAGGCAGGCTTATGAAAGCAATGCCCAGGCGGTCGGCTTAAATGATATCTCGCTCCCTGTGGGTCCTCCCACCACGCATGCGCGTTTTCCGCCAGTCGCGAAACCAAGTAACGCTATATTACCCTTTTTTTTGCGTTTTGGCAACCCCCGGAACATATTTTTCTTCAAAAAGGTTCTGCTCCATAGGTCTATCATATAGATATCCCTGCACGTAGCTTACCTTCATATTGTGTAAAAGTTCCACCTGCGCCACCGTTTCAATGCCTTCCACGCAGACGCTTACCCCGATGGTCTCAGCCAGCTCAGCTACCAGCTTGATGAAGGACTGGGCATAGGCATCCTCTGCAATTCCTTTGGCAAAGGTCTGGTCTACTTTGATAATATCGAAAGGAATCTCCCGGATATGATTTAAGGAGGAATAGCCTGTTCCGAAATCATCCAGAGCAATCTTCACTCCCAGCGCCTTGATATTACTTAATATGACCTTCATACGATCCATATCATTGATGGCAAGACTCTCTGTCACCTCCAAGGTCAGATGGGCCGGGTCGATACCGGTCTCTTCAATGGCACTTGCCACCTTTTCCACAATATCGTTCTGCAAAAGCTGCACCACGGACAGGTTTACATTCACCTTATAATCCGGCTGCCCATTATCATTCCAGCTTTTACAAGCCTCGCAGGCCTCTCTGAGCACATGGTCACCAATGGGATTAATCAGCCCAAGATACTCTGCCAGTGGAATAAACTCTGCCGGAGAGATGAAGCCCATCTTACTGCTATTCCAACGAATCAGCGCTTCTGCTCCGGCGCATTCCACTCTTCCGTCAATCAAACGGACAATGGGCTGGTAATATACCTTGAATTCCCTGTAATCCTCTGCGGAAGCATCCCGCATATTCTTTTCCATATCCAGCCTTCTGCTGGATGCGGACACCATAGTCTCCTCATAGTATCTGCTCTGGTTCTTACCGGCACGCTTGGCTTCATACATGGCGATGTCAGCCTTCTTAATCAAATCCGCTACGGTATCATCCCCGCAGGGGAAATGTACCACACCGATACTGGTACCACAATAATACTCCGAATCCTTCAGATACCAAGGTGTGCTGAACATATCCTTAATCCTCTGTAGAATCTCTTCACTTCTATGAAAATGCTCCGGAGCAATCACGATAACAAACTCATCACCACCCATACGATAGCAGCTGTGCTCAATTCCTTCGATATCCCTAAACGCTGTAGAAATAGCTCGTAAAAGCTCGTCCCCATACTGGTGCCCCAGCCCGTCATTGATGTGCTTAAAGTCATCCAAATCCAGATACAGAATAGCACCGGTAGTTCCTTTTAATTTCGCTGTTTCCAGCTGTAGGGTCAGATTTCTCTCACAGCACATACGATTGAAAAGGCCGGTCAAAAAGTCTGTATTGGCCTGCTGTTCTATCTTTTGCTGATATATTTTCTTATCCGTAATGTCAAAAAGAGAATACAGTATGGCATCTCTGCCATCCACCCAGGATATCTCCGTGCGGATTACATCATACCATCTATCCCTGTCCATATAGTGAATTTCAAAAGTATTCTTATTCTTACCAATAGGAATTCCCTGCTTCATCAGTCCGTCAAAGGTGCCCTTTTGAATCTCCTTGGTAAAGTTCGCCTTTAACCGATTATTGGAGAACAGCTCGCTACCGGTGGCTGCATCCTTCACATAAATGGACGCTCCCACATGATCCAGTACGGATTTTAAGGCCTCATACGAGCGATTTAAGGATTC
Source organism: Lachnospiraceae bacterium (assembly GCA_017461775.1). Classification (GTDB taxonomy): domain Bacteria; phylum Bacillota; class Clostridia; order Lachnospirales; family Lachnospiraceae; genus Acetatifactor. The sequence continues at coordinate 1,676 of JAFTXD010000129.1, read as the reverse complement.
CTTCTGGAAACGCTTGGTCAATACGCTCTGCACTACAGTAATGGTATCTGCAACAAACTTCACCTCATCCACTGTCCATATACGGTCTACCTCACGCTCCTGCAAGGCCAGAAAGGTAACCGTACCATTCTCCGATTTAATTACCGGGAAGAAAAGTCCTGCCAGGATTCCGCATTCTTCAAAATCCTTCTGTAAACCGGAGGCTGCTATGTAATCCGTGGAAATCACCATAGGCCTTTCCGTTTTCCAAAGTGCCTTATATCCGGTTCCCACAATATGCTCCTCCAAGGAACTCATACCCTCTCTGCACCACTCCGCAGCCACCGATACATGACTGTGCTTTGGCACATAATTTATGACCTGACCACTACTGGTCTGAATCTGCTTTACAAGGATTTCCAGCGCATGTCCCAGCACGTCTCCCAGCTTTGCATCACTGTCCAGGAGATGAACGATTTCTGATGTGGCATTGTTGCTTTCCAGTGTATACTCTATCTCTTTTTTCTGGCGATTGGATTCCTGAAGGTCCTGTTTCGACAGTTCTCCCGCCAGTCTGGCACCAAGCAGACTTCTAGTAAAGTCTCTAAGAAAATCCAGCTTCCCAAAAAAGCTCTCGTTATCGTCCCTGCCGATAACCACAATTTTCACAGCACTTACGTCTGCAAGACGCACTGCAACAGCAGCAACGTTTTCTCCGTTCTCTGTGCTTTCCACTGCAATCTCTTCCAGAGAACCATCTGCTACCCTCTCCAGCACTTCCTGCACAAGGTCGGAGGAAAATAACGCTTCCGTTTCTTTCTCCCTGCTATTTCTTCCGGAAATCTCTGTCAAAGGCTGATTCTCCCCATCATAGCAACAAATCATCAGCTCTGTCATATTTGCAAAATCATCCTGAAGCAGCTGTAAAGTCTGCTTTTTCATAAGATTTAGCTTTTCATATGTAACACTTTGCTCCTGCAAAGTACTCACCTCACATTCTCTTCCTGTACACGCTTACCAATAAGAATTATATCTCTATCATAGTCCATTTTTCCTATTTTTTCCACTGTATTTTTTACAAAGTGAGGTGGAGTTATGATTTGGCCGGGGCAGGGGATATGCTATGGTTTTTTTCAGATTACATTATTTAATAGTTTCTAATATTGTTGCATAGAGGTTATGAAAGGCCACGCGTCGGCGGCACTGTGCATCCGTGCACAGTGCCCCCGACGCCGGACATCCATGTCCGGATTCCGCTGTTTGTGGACGCAACAATCTAAGAAACTCTAAAATATTTCCATATTCAAAAATAACCATAGCATATCCCCTGCCCCGGCCAAATCATAACTCCACCGTATCCCCAACAGAGACGAGATACACTTCGCGAATCTCGCTCTGATTAGCAGTCGTCAAATGTTCATTCGTGCAAGCACGATGCTCATTTTCCTCGTCGCCAGAACATAAAAAGTCCGGCGAGAATACTCGCCGGACTCTGTCAATCTCTTATAAATCGGTTGTATAGTTAGGTGCTTCCTTGGTAATCTGGATGTCATGTGGATGACTTTCCTTCAGAGAAGCTGCAGAAATCTTAACGAATCTGCCGGTTTCCTGTAACGTAGGAATTGTCTGAGCGCCACAGTAACCCATACCGGAACGAAGACCACCAAGTAACTGGAATACGGTATCCTCTACAAGAC
>JAFTXD010000128.1 GCA_017461775.1 Lachnospiraceae bacterium | reverse complement strand
TGGATGAAGAACTGGTGTGAGACCCATCCGGCAACTACCGTAGTACGTTTCACCTCTATGTTCTACAACTTCGTATGGATCTGGGGTAGTGATTTAAAGAACAGACATTTATTCTCTGACTGGGGTTCTTATGATTATTCTGTAAGTGACCTCGCTTTGGATGAATTTGAGCAGAAGTACGGCTATCGTATGACAGCTGAGGATTTCATCAATAAGGGTGATTTACATGTAACCCATATGCCGGGCAACCAGAAGAAGGCTGACTGGATGGCATTCATCAATGATTTCGTAATTTCTTTCGGTAAGAAATTAATCGATATGGTACATGAGTATGGTAAGAAGGCTTATGTATTCTATGATGACAGCTGGGTTGGTGTAGAGCCTTGGAACGGCAGATTCCAGGAGTTTGGCTTTGACGGACTTATCAAGTGTGTATTCTCCGGTTACGAAGCAAGACTTTGTGCCGGTGTAGATGTACCTACCCACGAGCTGAGATTACATCCATATCTCTTCCCGGTAGGACTTGGCGGTGCACCTACCTTCAGTGAGGGCGGTAATCCTACGTTAGATGCTAAGAAATACTGGAACAGCGTAAGAAGAGCACTTCTGCGCGAGAAAATTGACAGAATTGGTCTGGGCGGATATTTAAGTTTAACCCTTCCGTTCCCTGACTTTAATGATTATATTGCAAAGGTTGCAGATGAGTTCCGTCTCATCAGAAGCTTCCATGATGCAGGTAAGCCATATACCATTAAGACCAAGGTAGCTGTACTTCACAGCTGGGGCAAACTTCGTTCATGGACCTTATCCGGACACTTCCATGAGACCTATATGCATGACTTGATTCATGTAAATGAGGCTTTATCCGGACTACCTATCGATGTGAAATTCATTTCCTTTGAGGATGTAAAGAATGGCGCACTTGCAGATGTGGATGTAGTAATCAATGCAGGTTACGCAGGAAGCGCATGGAGTGGCGGCGATGCTTGGAAAGATGATGAGCTGGTAACTGCTTTAACAAAGTGGGTTTACGAAGGCGGTACCTTCCTTGGTGTCAACGAGCCTTCTGCAGTGGCAGGCTATGACAATTACTTCCGTATGGCACACGTACTTGGTATTGATGAGGATACCGGTGCTAAGGTATGTCATGGTAAGTGGGGCTTCGAAGCAGAAGATGCGGAGAACATCTTACCTGATGGTGCAACCGTTGCAGCCAAGGACAATCGCTTCTTAACAGACGGTAAGGCGGCCGTACTTATGGCAGATGAGGAGAACAGACCTCAGGTAACCATGAACAAGTTCGGTAAGGGTCTTGGAATCTATCTGTCTTCCTTCGAGGTAGACTTAGAGAATACCCGTATGCTTTATCAGTTAATCCGCTATGCAGGTGGCGAAGGTTTAACTGGTCTTTACATGACTGATAACCTCTACACCGAGTGTGCATATTATCCGGAAAGCAAGAAGCTTGTAGTGATCAACAACAGTGACGTGGAGCAGACTACAACCGTTAAGACCGAAAGCGGTGACGTAACCGTTACCATCGATGCTTACGACACAGTTATCCAAAACTTATAATCGCTAATGAAATCTTTTCTCTCATATTAGCAAAGAGCAGGCTGGTCCATTGCCTGCTCTTTGCGCGTTGAAAGGTTAGCCATGTGCTAGGGCCGTTGCAAAATTGTGCGTACTTCCTCGGGGGAATCGGTCCCCTATGTTCACGCACGGTTACAGAATACTAGGAATTTCGAAAAAGCACATTTTCCGTTTTGATGATTATTCCTGTCTTTCAAGAAACCGAACAATTTGCGGGATATGTCCGCATAAATAAATGACTTTTAAAAAATTTTGTGTAGTTCTTAGCATGTGCAGAGAGCAAAATCAAGGTGCCCCAGCTTTGTCTTAGCGGAGCGGACCAAAGTGGGGCACTTTGTAATAAGACTTTGCGAACGCACATGTTTAGAACTACTAAAAATTTTTTACAGTCTTTATTATGCGGACATATCTCGCAGATTGTCGGTTAGTTGAAAGACAGGAACTTTAACGTAAAATGTACTTTTTGAAATTACTACGTATTCTTCACAGTTTGTGAACATAGGGGACCGATTCCCCCGAGGAAGTATCCACAATTTTACGACAGTCCAGGCAGATGGAGTTCTTAGAACATCGAGATGCATGTGAAAAAAGTGTGAAAATCATTTACAAAAGGTCGCAAAAAAGCTATGATATGTACATTAGTGTTAGAAGGGAGACTTTAAAATTATGTCTGAAAAGAAAATGACGAAATATGATTTAAAAGTCCAGAGACGAAAAGAGGCGGAAGCAAACGCAAAGAAGGAAGAAAGAATTTACAAGATTGTTATGACGGCAATCGTACTTTTCTTCGTTGGATTTATTGCATACTTCCCGATTCGTAATGTAATCAACTTATATTCCCCATATTTTTATGTGAATGAGGAAGCAATCAGCACGGTAGAGTTTGAATATAATTACGCTCTGGCAAAGAACAGCTATTTAAATGAAAACGGTTATTATTTATCCATGTTTGGAATGGATACTTCTACTATCGACAGCCAGATGTATGATGATACCATGACCTTCGCAGATTACTTTGCACAGATTGCGGCAGAGAATATTGTGAATACCAAGGCAATGGTAGCAGCGGCAGAGGCAGCGGGCTTTACCTATGATACTACCGAAGAGTATGACGCTATGATTGCTGATATGGAAGCTGCAGCAGAGGAGAACGGACTTACCTTGAAGCAGTATATTCAGCAGTCCTTCGGTGATTATGCTACCGAGTCCCGTTTAAAAGGAGTGATGGAAGAAACTCTTTATGCAGCAGCTTACTATGAAGCAAAGTATGAAGAATTCTTACCTACCGAGGATGCGATTCAGGCGCATTATGAGGCCAATGTAGATGACTATGACAGCGTAGATTATCATATGCTGACCATCGACGCAGAGCTTCCTACCACCAACCCGGACGGAACCGTTCCTGTGGATGAAGAGGGTAATGAAGTTGCGTACGAGCCTACGGAGGAAGAGATTGCAACTGCAATGGCAGCAGCTATGATTGAGGCAAAATCTGCACAGGAGACTGTGGCTACAGAGGGTACTGAGTCTAAAGCAGCATTGAAGAGCTCTGTAAACACCTTAGTGGCAGATTTCTTATTTGATCCTGCAAGAGAAGCGGGCGACACTACCTATGTGGAAGATACCGCCAACAACAGATACCTTGTAGTATCCTTTGACGCTCGTTATCGTAACGAGGCACCTACTCACGATATGCGTGCAATTATCACCACGACTACAGATTCTCAGGCCATTATTGATGAGTGGAAGGCCGGAGAGGCTACGGAAGAAAGCTTTATCGAGCTTGGTAAGCTGTATGACGAAAATGGTATGGCGGATTATGAGTTCCTTTATGAAGGAATGCCTGTAAGCAGCGTAGATGAGAGAATCGGTGAGTGGTTAGAGGGAGGCAGAAAGGCCGGCGACGTAACTGCAATCGATTTGGATGATTTAGGTTACTATTACGCACTCTACTATGTAGGCGAAAATGATACCGTATGGCATGCATCTATTGAGGCTACCCTGGCAAATGATGCGATGAATGCTCATCTGGAGGAGATTGCCGCATCTTATACAATCTCTGATCCAAAATCCAATTTGAAGTATTTAACAGTGGCAGAGAGCACTGAAGAGTAGAAAGAAAGTGGCGAGTATCTTGCATACTCGCCATTTTTGCGTTATGTTATATTCAGAGCCAAGCGATTTTACCATAAATTTTGGATGCAAGCTTACTTGCTGGGACAAAATTTATGGTAAAATCATTTGGTGAGAACCAACGCATGAGCAAAAGGAAAGCTGTGTGGCAGCGATTTTGAAAATGTGGCTCTGAATATAACGAAGCACTATCCTAAAGGAGTATTCATGACAGATAAAAAAGTATTAGTATTAGATATCGATGGAACATTAACCAATTCCAAGAAGGAAATTACAGAAAATACCAGAAATGCCATCTGGAACGTTATGGCAGCGGGACATAAGGTAGTTCTGGCTTCCGGCAGACCTACACCGGGCATGAAACGCTATGAGAAGGAGTTAGAGCTGGCTGAAAGAGGCGGATATTTACTTTCTTTTAATGGTGCAAGAATCGTAGACTGTGAAAGTGGGGATATTTTATATCAGAGAACTCTTCCGAAAAGCGCTATTTCCAAGCTGTATCATTTTGCAAAGGAGCACGGCGCAGGAATTATCACCTATCTGGGAGATACGGTGATTTCTGCATTTGAGCCGGATGAGTATGTAGTATATGAGGCGAAAATAAATGATCTTCCCATTCGTGTGGAGAAGGATTTTCCATATTTCGTGGATTTTGAGGTAAATAAGTGCCTTATGACCGCGCCGCCGGAAAAGGCAGCGGAGATGGAAAAGCTTCTGCAGGAGAAGTACGGGGAGACATTGAGTATTTACCGCTCAGAACCCTATTTTGTGGAGATTATGCCACAGAATGTGGACAAGGCAAGCTCCCTTGATAAAGTGCTGCCCATTCTTGGAGTAAGCCGTGAGAACAGTATCTGCTGTGGAGACGGATTCAATGATTTATCTATGATTAAGTACGCCGGTCTGGGCGTAGCCATGGGCAATGCCCAGGAAGCAGTAAAGGAAGCTACGGATTATATTACCGCTACCAATGACGAAGACGGCTTGGTGGAGGTTATCGAGAGGTTCATAAATAAGTAAAGTCCGGCTATATGTCCATAATAAGGGCGACTTGCCACTGCATCGAACTCCGTTTAGAGACATATTGACTGACGAAATGTAAAAAGGAAGAGTTTTTTTGATTACAATAAATTTACCGGAAAAAGTAAAGTTCATAATTGAAACCATCACGACGGCCGGCTTTGAAGCTTTTGCAGTTGGCGGTTGTATTCGAGATTCCATTTTGGGTAGAAATCCGGCAGATTGGGATATTACCACCTCTGCAAAGCCGGAGCAAGTGAAGGCACTCTTTGCAAAGACCTTTGATACCGGTATTCAGCATGGTACCATTACGGTTCTTTTGGAGAAGGAGGGCTTTGAAGTAACCACCTACCGTATTGATGGGGAATACGAGGACAGTCGCCATCCTAAAGAGGTTGTATTCACCTCCAATCTGGTGGAGGATTTAAAGCGCAGAGATTT
>JAFTXD010000127.1 GCA_017461775.1 Lachnospiraceae bacterium | reverse complement strand
GTATGTATGGAAATTTTATCAATGGGCATGACCGGAGATTATGAGACTGCCATTGAGGAGGGTGCCTCCTATGTGCGTGTGGGCACCGGAATTTTCGGGGAGAGAAACTACTTAAAATAATAAGGTGGTTTATTAAGGGAGATTTTGCATGAGTGTAATGGATAAGTTTTTGAATTATATGAAGCTGAATGACGAAGACGATGAAATGGATGGCTACATTGACGGTGATTACTTAGATGACGATGATGAGCCGGCTCCTACGCCTGTGCCGCAGTTTACCAAGCGTAAGAATCTGCAGCGTGAATACGAGGAACCAGTGGTGGAGGAAAAGCCTGTAGTTTCCAGAAAACCACAGCCGACCCCCTCTTCTAAGGTGACACCGATGAGACAGCCTTCTTCCAGAAGAACCCAGGGAGGAAACGGTATGGAAGTATGTGTAATCAGACCTACCTCAATTGAAGATGCCAGAGAAATTACGGAGACACTGTTAGCCAATAGAACTGTAGTGCTTAATTTAGAGGGACTTGATACTGATATTGCCCAGCGTATTATCGATTTCATCGCAGGTTCCAGCTTTGCTATCGGTGGTAATCTGCAGCCGATTTCCAATTACATCTTTATTATCACCCCTGCATCGGTGGATGTATCCGGAGATTTGCAGAGCTTGTTAGGAGGAGGAACCTTCGATTCTCCGCTGAACATGGATTTATAAAGAGTTGCCCCGCAACTCTTTTTCTTATACAGGAAATAAATAGAACAACAGGAGTATTACTATGTCAAAGATTTTACCAATTATGTACGAAGAGAAGCCCTGCTATGATATTGTGATTACCAGGGATTTTAGTGAGCTGGAGCAGGCGGCTTTGCCTTTTGCAGGAAAGGAGAAAAAGGCCTGCATCATCACTGATTCCATGGTGGTATGCCACTATGCAGAGGCAGTGAAGGAAATTTTAAGTAAGATTTACGACCGGGTGGAGATATTTGTGATTCCTGCGGGAGAACCCAATAAAAACCTGGAGGAAGTGAAGAAGGCTTATGCCTTTTTAATTGAACAGAAGTTTAATCGTAAGGATGTACTGTTTGCTCTGGGAGGCGGTGTGGTTGGTGATATGACCGGCTATATTGCAGCAACTTATTTACGAGGTGTGGATTTCATCCAGATTCCGACCACTTTACTTGCCCAGAATGATAGCAGTATCGGTGGTAAGACCGGTGTGGACTTTGATGGCTACAAGAATATGGTGGGTGCATTTAAGATGCCAAGGCTTGTATATATGAATCTGGGAACCTTAAATACTTTGGATAATCGTCAGTATTTTTCCGGCTTTGCAGAGGTAATGAAGCATGGAATCATCAAGGATGCCAAGTTCTACAGCTGGCTCATTGAGAATATGTATGAAATCTGTGAGAAGGACCTGGATGTACTGGAGGAGATGGTGTACAGAAGCTGCTCCATCAAGAAGGCAGTGGTGGAGAAGGACCCGCTGGAAAAGGGAGACAGAGCGCTGTTAAACTTTGGTCATACCATTGGTCACGCCATCGAGAAGTCCAAAAACTTTGAGCTTTTACACGGAGAATGTGTGGCGCTGGGCTGCGTAGCGGCTGCTTACATTTCCTGGAAAAAGGATATGATTGATATGGACACCTATTACGAAATCCGTGATATGTTTGTGCCTTTTTATCTGCCCATTTCCATTGACAGCATCGATGCCAAGGAGGTACTTGCGTTAACGAAGTCCGACAAGAAGGCAGAAAGCGGCTTTGTGAAGTTCGCTCTTCTTAAGAAGCTGGGCAATGCCGTAATAGATACCACCGTTACCGATGAAGAAATTCTGGCGGCAATTAACGAAATCTATTTTAACGAAGAGGAGAATGCATAGTGAAAAAGCATGGCAAAATAATGCTTCTGATAGATGCAGTCATCATTATTCTGGGAATTGCCCTTGACCAGGTGACCAAGTATCTGGCTACGGCGAAACTAAAAAAACAGCCTAACTTTGTGCTTTGGGAGGGCGTTTTTGAGCTGGATTATCTGGAAAATACCGGCTCTGCCTTTGGAATGTTTCAGGGACAGCGTTGGCTTTTATTAATCGTTGGTGTAATTTTTATGGCGCTGATTGTCTTTTTGATGCTGCGCCTCCCGGAGGGAAAGAAATTTACCGTGACCCATGTGATTTTAGCTTTTCTGGTCGCCGGTGGTGTGGGCAATATGATTGACCGGTTTTCTCTGGGCTATGTGGTGGACTTTTTTTCCTTTGTGCTGATTAATTATCCGATTTTCAATGTGGCGGACATCTATGTGGTCTGTGCCACCATTGGCTTATTTATTATGTTTTTGTTTGTTTTAAAGGAAGAGGATCTGGAATTCTTAAGTTTTTCCCGCAAGACAAAGGAGAAGTAATTCATGTCAGAATATCGTTTTCAGATAACAGAAGATATGGAAGAGGAGAGAATCGATAAGTGTGTGGCCATGCTTATCGATTCTTTGTCCAGAAGCTATATTCAGAAAATTATAAAAAGTGGGCAGGTATTTGTAAACGGCATAGCGGTGAAGCCTAGCTATCAGGTAAAATGTGATGATGAGGTCACCTTTGACCTGCCACCATCCCAGGAGCCGGACATTGTGGCGGAGGATATTCCTTTGGAGGTTTTGTACGAGGATGGCGATGTTATTGTGGTCAATAAGCCCAAGGGAATGGTGGTGCACCCGGCGGCGGGGCACTATAGTGGTACACTGGTGAATGCGCTGATGCATCACTGTGGGGACTCTCTGTCCGGTATTAATGGTGTGATGCGCCCGGGAATTGTCCATCGTATCGATATGGATACTACCGGCTCCCTCATTGTGTGCAAAAATGATAAGGCTCACGAATCCATTGCCGCCCAGTTGAAGGAGCACAGCATTAATCGTCGATATCATGCCATATGTCACGGTGTGCTAAAAGAGGATGAGGGTGTCATCCATAAGCCCATCGGCCGTCACCCCACGGAGCGGAAAAAGATGGCAGTGAATGAGAGAAATGGTAAGGATGCCATCACTCATTATAAGGTATTGCAGAGGTTTAAGGATTATACCTATATAGAGTGCCGCTTAGAGACAGGACGTACGCATCAGATTCGTGTACATATGGCCAGCATCGGTCATCCGCTACTTGGAGATGAAGTATATGCGGCCGGCAGGAAAAGTCCTTTCAAGCTACAGGGGCAGACTCTGCATGCAAAGATTCTTGGCTTTATTCATCCAACCACAGGGGAATATGTGGAAGCGGATGCGCCTCTTCCGGAGTATTTTCGGCATTTGCTAGACATTTTACAATAATTTATGGATAAGTACTAAAAATCAAAGAATATGTGAATTGTTAGATAAAAGAGGAATTTTACACAAAAATTTCTCTTTTTTTGTTGAGAGATTGTGAAAATTGTAGTATATTATATGTTATAAAGAATTAAGACTAAAGGGGTGTGGTTTTATGAATACAGTTATTACGATTGGACGTCAGTTTGGTTCTGCAGGCCGTGAAATCGGTGAGAAGGTAGCAGCACATTTTGGGATTACCTGCTATGATAAGGAGCTCCTCAGCAGAGCAGCGAAGGAAAGTGGATTTTGTGAGGAAATGATTCAGAATCATGATGAGAGACCGACCAATTCCTTCCTTTACAATTTGGTTATGGATACCTATTCATTTGGTTACAATGCATCCTCTTTTGTGGATATGCCCATCAGCCACAAGGTATTTTTAGCACAGTTTGATACCATTAAGAAGATTGCGGACGAAGGTCCCTGTGTAATCGTAGGCCGCTGCGCAGATTATGCTCTGGCAGATTATAAGAATGTGCTGAATCTTTTTATCTACGGTGACGAGGAGTGCAAGGTAAAGCGTATCATGGAGAAGTACTCCTTATCCCAGGATAAGGCAAGAGAGATGATTGTGAAGAAGGATAAGCAGCGTCAGAGCTACTATAACTATTATTCTTCTAAGAAGTGGGGCAGAGCGGACAGCTACGATTTATGTATCAACAGCAGTGTCCTTGGTGTGGAAGGTACTGTGAAACTGATTACCCAGTATATTGAAGATTTTGAATCAAAAAATAATTAAATACGTTATTGACAATCGAGGCACCTCATGTTATACTCTCTGAGTATGCCGCTTAACTAGGTATAAGTGTGTTTATTTTTACACCACCAAAGTTAGCGAGTAAATGAAAACGGATCGGAAGATTCATTCATGAATAGGAGGTGCCTTATGTACGCAATTATTGCAACAGGTGGAAAGCAGTACAAAGTTTCTGAAGGAGATATCATCAAAGTTGAAAAGCTTGATGCAGAAGCTGGTGCTACTGTAACATTTGACCAGGTTATCGCAGTAAGTGATGCTACCCTCAAGGTTGGTGAAGACGTAGCTAGTGCTACCGTTTCTGCAACTGTTATGGAGCAGGGTAGAGGTAAGAAGGTTATTGTATACAAGTACAAGAGAAAAACCGGTTACCACAAGAAGAATGGTCATAGACAAGCATACACTCAGGTTAAGATTGACAAGATTAATGCTTAATTGTTCTTAGTTAAAGGACTGTGTGATATGACAACAATTACGATTTGTAAGACTGCAGCCGGTACATATGCGGGGTTTCATGCCTTTGGACATGCCGAATATGTAAAGCGTGGCAAACCGGATATTCTTTGTAGTGCGATTTCTGCTTTGGTTGTGAATACCATCAATTGTATGGAAGAGCTCTACGGTGAGAAGATGAAGGTTGCGACCAACGAAGAGACCGGATTTATCAAGTGTGATTTTGAGGGCAGTCTGCAAAAGGAGTCCATAGTACTGATGGATTCCATGGTTTTCGGATTAGAAAATCTAAGCAAGACCTATGGAAAGAAATTCCTACAAGTAAAATTCGAGGAGGTGTAGACCTATGTTAAATATGAACCTTCAATTCTTTGCTCATAAAAAAGGTGTTGGTTCTACCAAGAACGGTAGAGATTCCGAGTCTAAGAGATTAGGTGCGAAGAGAGCTGACGGACAGTTCGTTAAGGCTGGTAACATTCTTTACAGACAGCGTGGAACTAAGATTCATCCGGGTGTTAATGTTGGTATCGGTGGCGATGACACATTATTTGCTTTAGTTGATGGTGTTCTTAAGTTCGAAAGAAAGGGAAGAGATAAGAAACAGGCTTCCGTATATCCAGTAGAGAAATAAGCACAAAATCACCAGGGCTTCAAACACATTGTTTGAAGCCCTTTTTTCAAGATTAGAAAGGAGAGCCAAAATGTTTGTAGATAGAGCGCGGATTTTTGTGAAAAGCGGTAAGGGCGGAGACGGTCATGTATCCTTTAGAAGAGAAAAATACGTTCCCAACGGCGGTCCCGATGGCGGAGACGGCGGTAAGGGCGGAGATGTAATCTTTGAAGTGGATGAAGGCTTAAATACCCTGATTGATTTCAGGCACATCCGTAAGTACAAGGCTGAAAACGGCGAAGAAGGCGGCAAGAAGAACTGTCATGGTAAGAACGGCAGTGATATCGTCATAAAGGTTCCGGAAGGAACGGTAATAAAAGAAGCTCAGAGCGGTCAGGTCATTACGGATATGTCTGGCGAGAACAAGCGTGTGATTCTGTTAAAAGGCGGCAAGGGCGGTAATGGTAACCAGCACTATGCAACCTCTACCATGCAGGCTCCCAAGTATGCTCAGCCGGGTCAGGAGGCTCAGGAGTTAGAATTGCTTTTAGAGCTTAAGGTGATTGCGGATGTAGGGCTTGTAGGTTTCCCTAATGTGGGCAAGTCTACATTTTTATCCGTAGTAACCAATGCAAGACCAAAGATTGCAAACTATCACTTTACTACCTTAAATCCGAATCTTGGAGTTGTGGATTTGGAGGGAACCGGTGGATTTGTGATTGCAGATATTCCGGGACTTATTGAAGGTGCATCCGAAGGTGTTGGTCTGGGACATGAGTTCCTTCGTCATATTGAGAGAACCAAGGTCATCATTCACATCGTGGATGCCGCCGGTACCGAAGGAAGAGATCCCATTGAAGATATTTACGCCATCAATAAGGAATTAGAGGCATATAATCCGGATATTGCAAAGCGTCCCCAGGTGATTGCTGCCAATAAGATTGATGCCATTTATGATGACGGAGAAAGTGAGAATAATATTGAAAAGCTGAAGGCAGAGTTTGAGCCACAGGGGATTAAGGTATTCCCTATTTCTGCGGTCAGTGGGCAGAATCTGAAGGATTTGCTTTATGAAGTATACAATATGCTTCAGGAGATTGATGAGGAACCAACCGTGTTCGCTCAGGAGTATTTCCCGGAGATGGCCGCAACCTACGGCGATATGCCTTATACCGTGGAATACGACGAGGAAGAGGACGAGTATGTGGTAGAAGGTCCACGTATCGAGAAGATGCTTGGCTATACCAACTTAGAAAGCGAGAAAGGCTTTACCTTCTTCCAGAACTTCCTGAAAGAAAATGGTATTTTAGAAGAACTTGAGAATCTTGGTATTTCCGAAGGAGATACCGTAAGAATGTACGGTCTTTCCTTTGATTACTATAAATAGGAGGAAATTATGGCAAACTTTACCAGCAAACAGAGAGCGTATTTAATGAGCCTTGCAAGTACCCTGCAGCCCATTTTCCAGATTGGTAAATCCAGCTTGACCCCGGAGCTTACCGAGGCCATCGGTGAGGCATTTAACACCAGAGAGCTGATTAAGATTTCCGTACTGAAAAACTGCTTTGATGACCCAAAAGAGATTGCACAGATGGTTGCGGAGAGAACCCGCTCTACCGTAGTACAGGTAATCGGTAAGAAAATTGTATTATATAAAGAAAGCAAGGACAATAAGAAAATCGAGCTTCCCAAGTAGTGTGAGGAAATGATGAAAAAAAGCATGAAAATCGGTATTATGGGCGGTACCTTTAATCCCATCCATACAGGGCATCTGCTTCTGGCTCAGTACGCCATGGATGCCTGTAAGCTGGACAAGGTGCTGTTTATTCCCACCGGCAATTCCTATATGAAGGATTCCCGTGAGATTTTAAGTGGGGATGTGCGTCTTAAGATGGTGAATCTGGCCATTGCCGGGGTGGAAGAATTTGAAGGCTCGGATGTGGAAATCCTTAGGGAAGGAAATACCTATACCTGTGAAACCTTGCCGGAGTTAAAGAAATTATATCCCGGTGCGTCCTTTTATTTTCTCATGGGTGCGGACTCCTTCTTGAGTATTCACAGATGGAAATCTCCGGAGATAATTCTGGCCAATACTGCCCTTGTGGTGGTGACCAGGGATGGAGTGTCCTATGAACGTCTGGAGGAGCAGAAGAAATTTTTAGAGAAGGAATATGGCGGCGAAGTGGAGCTGGTTTCCTTTCCTACCATAGATATTTCTTCTTCGGAAATCCGAAAGCGTATCCGGGAAGGGAAATCCGTCCGTTTTCAGGTGCCGGAGGAAGTACGGATATTCATTGAGGAGAATGGCTTGTATGAAGGAAATTGATATTGCAAAGCTTCGCAGGGAAATGGATGAGGTGCAGAAAAATTCCCGTTTAGAGCACACCATCGGTGTGGCCTATACGGCGGCGTCCCTTGCCATGTGCTATGGCGCAGATGTGGAAAAGGCATTGATTGCAGGCTATCTTCACGATTGTGCAAAGCATTTATCGGGAGAGGAGCTTTTGAAAATCTGCAAAAAAAATGATATACCGGTATCCGAAACCGAGGCGAAGAATCCGTCCTCCCTTTTACATGGAAAAGTAGGAGCTTTTCTTGCCAAAGAGAAGTATGGTGTGGAGGATGAGGAGATTTTAAGTGCAGTCTGTTATCATACCACCGGTCATCCGGGGATGACACTCCTTGAGAAAATTGTATTTCTTTCCGACTATATGGAGCCGGGAAGGGACAAGGCACCAAATCTGCCTCTTATCCGTGAGCTGATTTTTAAGGATATTGATAAAGCCCTTTTAAAGGTCTTAGAGGATACTCTTATGCACCTGAAAAATTCGGACAAGCCGGTGGATGCTATGACACAGAAAACCTACGATTATTATATGGGTATATAAAGGAGTTTATATGAACGAAATTTCAAGAAAGATGGCAAAGCTTGCCATTGAAGCCTTAGAGGATAAAAAAGCAGAGGATATCAAGGTGATCGATATCAGTGAGGTATCCGTAATTGCAGATTACTTCATTATCGCAGGAGGTACCAACAGAAGCCAGATTCAGGCCCTTGCGGACAACGTGGATGAGAAGCTTGGAAGAGCAGGACATCCCTCAAAGCAGATGGAAGGCTATGATACTGCAAACTGGATTTTGATGGACTTCGGTGACGTGATTGTACACGTATTTGATAAGGAAAACAGATTGCTTTATGATTTAGAGAGAATCTGGAGAGATGGACAGCAGGTGGACCCTGCAGAGATTTAATTGATAAATTATTATTGACAAAGTCAGTTTCATAGTTTATCATGTTGAAAAGTTAAAGTGAGGACGTACAGAAATGTACGAAATCATCGATAAACATTTAGGAGGATTTATTTATGAGAAAGTCAACCAAGTTTGCCAGTGTAGTTTTAGCAGCTGCAATGGTAATGTCATCTTTCACCGCATGTGGCGGCAATGGTGGTAACGCAGATGCAACTACCTTTAAGATTGGCGGTATCGGACCAATCACCGGTGGTGCGGCAGTTTACGGCCAGGCAGTTATGAATGGTGCTCAGATTGCAGTGGATGAAATCAACGCTGCAGGTGGTATCAACGGATATCAGATTGAGTACAAGTTCCAGGATGATGAGCATGATGCTGAGAAGTCTGTAAATGCATACAATGCATTAAAGGACTGGGGCGTACAGATGGTTGTGGGTTCTACCACTTCTGATCCTTGTATCGCAGTAGCAGCAATGTCTTCCCAGGACAACATCTTCCAGTTAACTCCTTCAGGCTCCGCAGTAGACTGTGTAGGCCCTGATAACGTATTCCGTGTATGTTTCTCTGACCCTAACCAGGGTAAGGCTTCTGCACAGTACATCGGACAGAATGCAGTAGCTTCCAAGGTTGCAGTTATCTACGATAGCTCTACTACCTATTCTGCAGGTATCTATGAGAGCTTTGCAGCAGAAGCAGCTAACCAGCCTTTCGAGGTTGTAGCAGCTGAAGCATTTACCGCTGACAATGCAACAGATTTCTCTGTACAGTTACAGAAGGCTAAGGAAGCTGGTGCGGAATTAGTATTCTTACCTATTTACTATGAAGCAGCTTCTGCAATTTTAACTCAGGCAGATGCTATGGGATTTGCTCCTATTTTCTTCGGTTGTGATGGTTTAGACGGTCTTTTAACTGTAGAAGGTTTTGATACCAAGTTAGCTGAGGGGGTTATGTTATTAACTCCTTTCGCAGCAGATGCTACCGATGATTTAACTGTTAAGTTCGTTACTTCATATCAGGAGAAGTACAACGAAATTCCTAACCAGTTTGCAGCAGATGCTTACGATGCAGTTTACGCAATCAAGGCTGCAGCTGAGAAGGCAGGCATCAAGCCTTCCATGAGTGCATCTGATATCTGTGAGGCTTTAAAGGCAGCCATGACCCAGATTACTATCGATGGATTAACCGGTGAGGGTATGAGCTGGGAAGCTTCCGGAGAACCTAACAAGGCTCCTAAGGCAGTTATTATCAAGGATGGTGCTTACAGCGCATTATAATTATAAGTGAAATGTAGGAAGAAGGTCACATTTACGTGGCCTTCTTTTTTTGACATACAACACAGAATCCCTCACAAACGTGATTTGCCACTGCATCGGAACTTTTGTGAGGGATTTTATGTTGTAAAGTGTTAATAAATTTGTTATAATATTGCTTATTATTGAGTTTTACGATTTACAAGGTCGGGAGGATGTATGAGTTTTATTAATTATTTAATCAACGGAATCAGTCTTGGCAGTGTGTATGCGTTGATTGCTCTTGGTTATACCATGGTTTACGGTATTGCGAAGATGCTGAACTTTGCACACGGAGACGTTATTATGATTGGTGCATTTACGGTATTTACCATTTGTACTACTATGGGACTTCCACCCATCGTGGGAATTGTGGCAGCTATAGTGCTTTGTACGCTGCTGGGTATGTTAATCGAGAGAGTGGCCTACAAGCCTCTTCGTAAGGCATCGTCACCGCTGGCGGTACTTATTACGGCCATTGGCGTCAGTTATCTGCTGCAAAATATCGTTTTATTAATCTTCGGTGCCAATGCAAAGAATTTTACTTCCATCGTAACCTTAGAGCCCATTACTTTAGCGGATGGACAGATTAATATTTCCGGCGAGACACTGGTAATCATTGTGACCAGTATCGTCATTATGGCGGTGCTTATGCTTTTCATCAAGAAATCCAAGGCAGGTCAGGCTATGCTTGCGGTATCCGAGGATAAGGGAGCAGCACAGCTGATGGGTATTAACGTAAATGGTACCATTGCGCTTACCTTTGCAATCGGTTCCGGACTTGCCGCAGTGGCTGGTATGCTTCTTTGCTCTGCATATCCTTCCCTGACTCCGTACACCGGTTCCATGCCCGGTATTAAAGCCTTCGTTGCGGCGGTATTTGGTGGTATTGGTTCCATTCCGGGAGCGTTTATCGGCGGTATCTTGCTTGGTATTATTGAGATTCTGGGTAAGGCGTATATTTCTTCCCAGCTTGCAGATGCAATTGTATTCTCTGTACTTATCATTGTTCTGTTGGTGAAACCAACCGGACTTTTAGGCAAAAATATTCAGGAGAAGGTTTAATAGTATGAAGAAGATTAATTTAAATAAGGTTCAGAAATCAAATCTGATTACATACGGTATCGTTATTGCAGCCTACCTGATTATGATGCTGCTCAAGGGTACCATTGGTATTAGTAGTTTATTAAATGGATTGTTGGTTCCGCTGTGTGTATATTCTATTATTGCAGTTTCATTGAATTTAACCGTTGGTATTTTGGGAGAGCTTTCCTTAGGACATGCGGGATTTATGTGTATCGGAGCATTTACCAGCGCCTTTTTCTCAAAGTGTACGGTAAATGTAATTACCATTGCGCCTCTTCGTTTTACTTTGGCAATTATTGTGGGTGCACTTTGTGCGGCACTTTTCGGGTTCTTAATCGGTATTCCTGTACTTCGCTTAAAGGGTGATTATCTTGCCATCGTTACTCTTGCTTTCGGCGAAATTATTAAGAACGTTATTAATGTATTGTATATCGGAAGAGATTCCAAGGGCTTCCATTTCTCCATGACCAGCAATTTGGATTTGGGTCTGGAAGAGGGTGGCGAGACCATCGTAAAGGGTGCTCAGGGTATTACCGGTACGCCTATGGATTCCTCTTTTACCTGGGGTATCGTACTTTTACTGATTACCCTCTTTATCGTACTGAATCTGGTAAATTCCAGAACCGGTCGTGCAATTATGGCTATTCGTGACAATACCATTGCAGCCGAGTCTGTTGGTATTAATATTACCAAGTATAAGCTGCTTGCATTTACCATCTCTGCAGCCCTTGCAGGTGTGGCAGGTGTGCTTTATGCTCACAATTTAGCAACCTTAACTGCACTTCCTAAGAACTTCGGTTACAACATGTCTATTATGATTTTAGTATTCGTGGTACTTGGTGGAATCGGTAATATCAGAG
>JAFTXD010000126.1 GCA_017461775.1 Lachnospiraceae bacterium | reverse complement strand
GGGTCCAGACCGGTATAATACATTACCGTGGACATGGTAGAGGGGGTGGGATAAAAATCCTGCACCTGTTCCGGCATATATCCCAAATCCCTAAGATACTCTGCCAGCTCAATGGCCTCCTTCAAGGTGGAGCCGGGATGGGAACTCATAAGGTAGGGCACCAGGAACTGATTCTTACCAAGCTGCTTGTTGATGCGCTTGTATTTCTCCACAAAACGCTCATACACCGCATTCTTAGGCTTCCCCAGTCTTGCTAAAACCACATCGGAGATATGCTCCGGTGCTACCTTTAGCTGTCCGCTGATATGATGCTCTACCAGCTCTCTAAAGAAGGTATCATCCTTATCCGCCATCAGGTAATCAAAGCGGATACCGGAACGGACAAAGACCTTCTTCACTCCGGGCAGGGCACGCAGCTTCCGAAGGAGGGAAAGGTAGTCACTGTGGTCCACCTTCATATTCTTACATGGCTCTGGGAAAAGACACTGTCTGTGTTTACATACACCACAGGTCATCTGCTTCTCGCAGGATGGGTGTCGGAAATTGGCAGTTGGGCCGCCTACATCATGAATATAGCCCTTAAATTCCGGATCCTGAATCAAAAGCTTCGCTTCTTCAATAATGGATTCGTGGCTTCTGACCTGAATGGTTCTTCCCTGATGGAAGGTCAGTGCGCAGAAGCTACAGCCGCCAAAGCAACCACGATTGCTAATCAGAGAAAATTTAATCTCTCTGATGGCAGGTACCCCACCTGCTTCCTCGTAAGAAGGATGATAGGTACGCATATAGGGAAGGGCGTATACATCATCCATTTCCTGCATGGTCAAGGGATATGCGGGGGGATTCTGCACCACATACATACCATTTGGATACTCTTCTACAAGCACTTTACTGGAAAAGGCATCCGTATGCTGGCTCTGGATACCGAAGCTTTTCGCATAATTTACCTTGTCCTGCTTCATCTCCTCATAGGTGGGAAGCATAATATGGTCATACAGACCGGAAATATCCTTGGTTTTATAAACCGTACCTTTTACAAAGGTGATATCCTTGGCAGCAATGCCTGCATTTAAGGCATCTGCAATCTCTACGATGGACTTCTCTCCCATGCCGTAGGAAATGATATCTGCCTGACTGTCTAGCAGAATGGAGCGCTTGAAAGAATCCGTCCAATAATCATAGTGTGCCATTCTTCTAAGGCTGGCTTCAATACCACCGATGATAATTGGCACATCCTTATAGGTTCTACGGATTAAATTGCCGTACACACTGGTGGCATGGTCCGGGCGCTTGCCCATTTCCCCACCGGGAGTGTAAGCATCGGTGGCTCTTCTTTTCTTGGATACGGAATAGTGGTTCACGCAGGAATCCATATTTCCCGCGGAAATCAAAAAGCCCAGTCTTGGCTTTCCTAAGATGGTCACGCTCTTTTCATCCTTCCAATCCGGCTGGGCGATGATACCCACACTATAACCATGGGCTTCCAGCACACGACTGATGATGGCGTGGCCAAAGGAGGGATGATCCACGTAGGCATCCCCGGTGATATATACAAAATCCAATTGCTCGATTCCTCTGTCAATCATATCCTGACGACAGATTGGTAAAAATCCATTTGTCACTTATCTTTCCTCACTAAATAATTCCTGATAGCTTCTGATGAATCCGTCCGCCAGCGCTCTCTTTTTCTCTTCCTGATGGGCAGAATAGGCATCCTCCACGGCATATACCGTCATTCCGGCACTTTTTCCTGCCATGATTCCTGCCACAATGTCCTCAAAAACCAGACAGTCTGTAGGATTTACCGAAAGCTTCTGAGCCACCTCTAAATAAATATCCGGAGCAGGTTTTCCTCTCCCTACTTCAGAACCGGTCATGATACAGGAAAAGTATTCCCGGATTTGTAAGGCGCCAAGCACATTTTCCACCAGCTCTCTGGAATTGCTGCTGGCAATGCCAAGCAGGACTCCCCGTTTTTTACATTCTTCAAGGAAGCGGTCAGCGCCATCCTTTAAAGGAACCTCATGCATATATTTGTCCCATGCCATTTGGTTCCAGTCATCCATCATTTCTTCGATGGAATCTTCTATCCGAAAGCGTTCCTTGATATAGATCGCAGTCTCCCGAAAGGATTTACCCTCCAGCTCCTCCTGTAAAGTCTCCGGAAGAGAATGACCAAATCGACCGAGATAGTCAATATCAATCTGCTTCCAAATCCACATGGAGTCCACCAAAGAACCATCTAAATCAAAGATTACTGCTTTTTTATTATCCAAAACCATGTGCTATTTCTCTCCGTTCTTTAACTTGTCTATCTCCCGGTCAGTAAGTGGGCGAAATTCTCCGGGGGCAAGGTTTTCATCCAGGGTAAGGCTTCCAAAGGACATACGCTTTAGATACAGCACTTCATTATCCACAGCCTGCAGCATCCGCTTTACCTGATGGAATTTTCCCTCGCAGATGGTGAGAAGCAGCTCCTTTTCCGAAAGTAGCTTAGCCCTTGCCGGTAGGGTAAGAGAATCTTCTCCGATATCTACCCCCTTTTCCAGCTGCTTTAAATGCTCCTCCTTCACCATATCCCTTGTTTTTACGTAATAGGTCTTATCTACATGCTTTTTCGGGGACAATAGATTGTGAATCAGCTCCCCATCGCTTGTAATGAGCAAAAGCCCCTCCGTATCCTTATCTAATCGTCCGGCGGGGGATAAATCTTTGGTATTCACACCGGATAATAAATCCAGCACCGTTTTGTCGTGGTTATCCTTCGTGGCAGTCACCACTCCGGCGGGCTTATGAAGCATATAGTATCTGTACTTTTCATAGGTGAGAAGAACTCCGCGCAAAGCCACCTCATCCTTATATTCATCTATTTTGATATCGGACTGCTTACAAACAGCTCCGTTTACGGTGACCAGACCCTTTTTGCAAAGGTCCTTTACCTCACTTCTGGAGCCGGCCTGCATGGCAACCAGATATTTGTCCAGTCGCATCATTTAAGGAACCTTCCTTCTATTTTCTTTAACTTTCGCATATCTTACAAAAAAGACCAAAGGAAATCTATGACCTCACTTTTTTTCTTAGTCCTTATCCTTTTTATTTTAACACAATCTGACGTAAGTCTCCACTATGCTTTTCATGGATTGACCCTGTGGTACGGGAAAATGGTTCCCTCCCTGCTCCCCTTTATGATTGTAATGGGAGTTTGCGTGCGTCAGAACATTACCGGTAAAATGGCGGCACTGTTTAAGCCACTTTTATATCCACTTTTTCGGTGCCGCAGTGAGGTAATCTACTGTATTCTGGTAGGCTTTTTATGCGGTTTCCCCATGGGCGCAAGAGTAACAGCCCAGATGTATACCCGGGGAACTTTAAGTAAAACCGAATCCGAGTATCTGCTTTCCTTCTGCAACAATATCGGTCCTGTTTACTGTTTGTCCTTTGTGGCACCCCTTCTTGGAATACGGAATATCCCTGTGTTTCTGGGCATCATGTACGGAGTGCCCCTTTTTTACGGACTCCTTCTTCGTTATACCATCTACCGTAAGGAGATGAATGTAGAACTAACCATTCAGCATGAGGTAATCTGTAAGAGAGAATCGGTGCTGCAATCCTTAAATCAGTCCATACAGGAATCCATTCAGGGGATTACCATACTTTGTGGGTATATGATATTTTTCAACTTGTTAAATCTACTACCCCACACGTTTTGCCCGGATTTACAGCCTTTTCTGGCACCGATTCTGGAGATTACCGGTGGGCTTGGTACTCTGGAGAACGAGTATATCATGCTGTCCCTGATAGCCCTTAGCTTCGGCGGACTGTCCTGCCTGGCTCAGACCTATAGCTCCATCGCCGGAAGTGATTTAAGCTTTGGAAATTATGTGCTGCACCGGGTAATACTTACCGTGTTGTCCATCCCTTGCTACTTTTCTTTTCTGCCCTTTCTCTTCTGACCCTTACCAAGGAGAAATAGGAAAAGGAAAGAAACAAAGAGAATTCCTACCAATGCAAGGCTTAGATAAAGAAAGGCATGACCGCTTTGTTCTTCTTCTACCGGCTTATCCACGGTAAGAACCACGGTTTCATAGCTTTCCGTGACACTTTCTTTTTCTGCCGCCAGACTTTCCGCAAGCTGCTGCTCCTTCAAAACCTCCACAGGGTCTAAAAAGACACTGTCAAAGTCGCCTATAATATTACTCTCCGTGGTGAAATCAAAGCCATTGTAGGCTCTCACAGAGACCTCCGGAATCGTGCGATGCTCGATAGACAGAGTCAAAAGAAAAGAATCCGCATATTCTCCGGTGAGTACATTACTCTCCGGCCACGCAAAAAGCTCACTGTAGCTTTCCCCACCATCCACACTGTAGTCGTAGTATAGAAGGGTGGAATCCATATCAAAGGCGTTAACCTGTAGGGACAATAATCCATTTTCATAATCAGCCTCTGTGACCTCAATGGAACAATAGTCCGGCGGTGTGGCATCCTTTATGGTAACAGGCACCACTTCCTCCAAAGGATAAGAAAAGCTTTCATATTCCTTTGCATGGGGCTCTAAGCCGACAAATTCTAAGATTGCCCGGGCATCCGCTTTTCCAAAGGCAATAATGTCCTCTTCACTGTCTACATAGTTTACATCATCCCCGGCATCCACATAGCAGTGTTCTAAAATAACGGCCGGGATGTCCCTCTTATAGCATTCACGGATGATACCATAGTAATTGCTTCCCGGGGTTTCCTCACTTTCTCTGGTTTTGATACCGCGAAGATGCAGACCCATATCCTGCATTTTACTTAAGAAAATCTCGCCAAAGCGATAACCGGTGGCATTACCCGGTGCATCCAAGGGGACCCAGAGTTCACTGCCAAAGCTGCGGTGACTTTCCGATGCATTGTAATGGATACTGAAAACCATATCCGCATCCACCTTTTCTGCGAATTTGGCACGTTCCTTTAAGGATAAATCCACATCCTCAGTTCGGGTCATATAGACCTCTAATTCCTCATATTTTGACAGCTCCTCATAAATGGTCTGAGCGGTCAAAAAGGTAATCTCCTTCTCTTCAAAAGCGGGATTGGCAATGGTTCCCAGATTCTCACCGCCATGTCCCGGATCAATGACAATTGTACGTATTTCCTTCACATTACTCTCCATTTGATGAAAAAAGACCGGCTCCTTTCGAAACCGGTCCTGTTTACACTACTTAAGCATCCTCTTCGGAATAGGAGTCCTCTTCGACATATTCCTCTACAAGCTCCTCTACCGGATGTAATTCATTTCTGTTTGACTGAATGATATCTTTATAGTGGTTTAAGTTTCCTACTAAATTCTCATAATTGTTGATGGCTGTATTGGTGGAGGATACAATAATATTCTCCAGATGTGCCAGCATATCGTCCATATACTGCATGGCGGCAGTACGCACACTGTTAGCCTCCATGGTGGCAGTATCTAAAATTTCCTGCGCCTGTCTGGTAGCTAAGGTTACGACTTCATTGGCCTGTGCATATGCCTGCTGCATAATTTCATGCTCATTAATCAGCTGATTGGTATGAACGGTAGCTTCGTTAATCAAGGCCTCAGCCTTTGATTTTGCATCCTCTAAAATGGCTTCCTTTTGCTTAATCACCTTCTGATAATGCTTGATCTCTTCCGGTGTTCTCATACGAAGCTCACGAAGAAGCTCGTCCATTTCCTCTTTATTAACAATAATTTTTGTACTGGATAAGGGCTGGAATTTACAGCCGTCAATAAACTCTTCAATCTCATCGATTAACTGTTCAATCTTACTACTCATAGTGCCTCCCCGCGAACGTGTAAGTACTTACTTTTTATTCTTATATTTCTCATGCACCAGCTCTGCTACAAAGTCCGGCACATATGGAGTCAAATCTCCGCCAAAGGTGGCAACCTCACGCACTCCGGAGGAGCTGATAAAGGAATACTCGGGACGGGTAAAAAAGCATACCGTCTCCAGGTGACCTGCGGATAACAGATGATTATACTGGGACTGTACCAGCTCTGCATCAAAGTCAGCACTGCATCTAAGTCCTTTCACCGATACGGTAATTCCGTTTTCCTTTGCGTAATCTGCCATAAGACCACTGAAGGAAACCACCGTAATATTGGGGATATCCTTTGTTGCCTCTTTTAGTATCTTAACACGTTCTTCTACAGAAAACAACGGTGACTTTTGCTTATTGTTCAGTACTCCAACCACCAATTCATCGAAGGTTTCGGAAGCTCTCCTAATAATATCCAGATGTCCATTTGTCACCGGATCAAAGCTTCCGGGATACATTGCTTTACTCATATGGGCCTGTTCCTTTCCCTATTTTCTACGTAAAAAGAGATGTTTGTTGTTCTTATATTTTTTCTCCTTATATACCTCAAAACCATAGTCCGGGGCATATTCCATATCGGTCTGTAAGGAGGCTTCCACGATGATGATGGTATCCTCCGTCACATATTTCATACTGGATAATACGGCTAAAACACGCTCCTCATGTCCGTTTTCATAGGGTGGGTCCATAAAGATAATATCTACTGCTTTTTCATAAATACCGGACAGACCCGCTACTGCATCCTGCTTTAAAACAACGGCCTTATCTGCAAACTTGGTGAATTGCAGATTATCACTGATGCAGGCAAGTGCTTTAGGTGCATTTTCAATAAAATAAGCCTTCTTGGCACCACGGCTTAAAGCCTCGATACCGATACCGCCGCTTCCGGCAAATAAATCCACAAATACACAGCCCGGCACATCCACCTGCAGCATATTAAAAAGGGTCTCTTTAATTCTATCCTGGGTAGGTCTGGTATCCATACCCTCCGGTGTCTTTAGGGGCAAGCTTCTTGCCGTACCTGCGATTACTCTCATATATACTCTCCAATCCGTTCATTTAACCACTTAACCACGCACCTTAGTGCCCTTGCCATCACGTTTGGCAAGCTTTAAATTATTCAGAACAAGGTTCTTACTCTTATAAGGGATGGAAACCTCCACTGCATTCTGGGTGTAATATACAGCCTCTAAGGTATCCTTTCCATCCAGCTTCATACCACGCACTCCCACAGCCGCTTTCTTCTTTTCCGGGATTTCTTCCACAGCAAAACGGAGGAAGTATCCGTTCTTGGACTGCAGGACAATGTTCTTCTGCTCATTATAGGATACCACACTGAGCACTTTATCGCCATCCTGTAATTTGGTAGCAGCCACAGTACGCTTGTTTACATCAAATTCTCCGCCATCCACAATCTTCATCATGGACATTTCGGTAACGAAAATCAGGCGATGGAGATTGATATCTGTCTGGGAAGTCATAAATACAATATCTTCATTCGCGGAAGAATAATTGCTGACATTGTCGATGGGAATTCCTTTGTCACGGAATTTTCCGCCGGGCAGGTCCATTACCTTTACGGTATGCATCTGTCCCTTATCGGTAAAAATGCAGATTTTACCGATATTTTTACACTTAAATACATACTTAAACTCTGCATCCGCCGCCTCTTTGTTACGCTCGTAGGTGGCCATATCCACAGTCTTTGCATAACCAAAGCGATCCATTAGGAACATGACATCGGTAACCTCGATTTCCTTCTCCTTTACCACTGCTTCTGCTACATTATCGATAACAGTACGTCTCTCTCTTGCAAACTCCTTCTTAAAGCCGTTCAGCTCACCTATGATCACCTGAGCCATGGAGTCTCTCCGCTCTAAGATATCCTCATAGCGGAAAATATTGGCCATAGTGTCCTCATGCTCTTTAATCAGAGCTTCGATTTCCAGACCAATCAATTTATAGAGGCGCATCTCTAAAATAGCATTTGCCTGCTTTTCAGAGAATTGGAGCTGGGTTGCCATGATTTTGGATTCCTTGGACTTAAACTTAATGCCGTCCACCTTGCCCTCTACCAGACAGGCCTTTGCCATATTTCTGTCCTTGGAACCACGGAGAATTTCGATGATTAAATCGATGACATTACAAGCCTTAATCAGGCCCTCCTGAATCTCCTTCTTCTCCATTTCCTTTGCCAAAAGGTTCGTATATTTTCTTGTGGCAACTTCGAACTGGAAGTCCACATTGGCCTTGATAATTTTCTTAAGGCCCATAACCTCCGGTCTGCCATCATAAATAGCCAGCATATTGACACCGAAGGTATCCTCTAAACGGGTTTTTTTATACAATAAATTTACAAAGTTCTCCGCATCCGCATCCTTACGAAGCTCAATGACGATACGGATTCCCTCCTTGGAGGACTGGTTGGAAATATCTACGATATCCATGGTTTTCTTGGTTTCGGAAAGGGCTGCCACATCCTGCAAAAATTTGGCAATATTGGCGCCAATCATCGGGTAAGGAATCTCGGTAATTACCACGTTTGTCTTACCACCCTTAGCCTTTTCAAATTCTACCTTACCGCGAACCTTGATTTTACCTACGCCGGTCTCATAGATTTCCAGAAGGTCATCCTTGTTGGTCACAATACCACCTGTAGGGAAATCCGGCCCTTTTACATAGCGCATCAGCTCTCTGGTGGAAATATTTTCGTCCATCATATAGGCCTTGGTTGCATCGATGACCTCGGCTAAATTGTGGGGCGGAATGTTGGTAGCCATACCTACCGCAATACCTTCGGAGCCGTTTACTAAAAGGTTTGGAATTTTTACCGGTAAAACAGAGGGTTCCTTCTCCGTTTCATCAAAGTTTGGAACAAAATCCACTACATCCTTATCAAGGTCTGCTAAAAAGGCTTCCTGGGTTACCTTCTGCAGCCTTGCCTCGGTATAACGCATTGCCGCAGCGCCGTCACCCTCGATATTGCCGAAGTTACCATGACCGTCCACCAGAGGCATTCCCTTTTTAAAATCCTGAGCCATTACTACCAGCGCATCATAGATGGAGCTGTCGCCGTGAGGATGGTATTTACCCATGGTATCACCAACGATACGGGCACTTTTACGGAAGGGCTTGTCGTAGCGGATGCCCAGCTCATGCATATCGTACAGGGTACGACGCTGTACCGGCTTTAAGCCATCCCTTGCATCCGGAAGGGCTCTGGCAATAATGACACTCATGGCATAATCAATAAAGGATTTCTGCATGACCTCCGAATATTCTGTTCTTATAATTCTATCATCATTCATTGTATGTACTCTCCAAATTAAATATCCAGCTCTGCATCCGTAGCATGCTCATAAATAAATGCCTTACGAGGCGGTACATCCGTGCCCATCAGCATTTCTGTAATTTCAGAAGCCATGCGGGCATCCTCGATTTCTACCAGCTTAAGAAGTCTTCTCTCCGGGTCTAAGGTAGTTTCCCAGAGCTGCTCTGCATCCATTTCACCAAGACCTTTATAACGCTGGAGGGTGAAAGGTCCCTTATGGGACTTACGGTATTTTTCCAGAGCCTTATCGTCGTAAAGGTACTCTTCTGCACCCTTAGAAGGCATAGCCTTATACAGAGGCGGCATGGCGATATATACATGTCCCTCAAAAATCAACTCCGGCATGAAACGATAAAACAGAGTCAGAAGCAGATTGGAGATGTGAGCACCATCCACGTCCGCATCGGCCATAATGATAATCTTGTCATAGCGAAGCTTGGTAATATCAAAATCATTACCGTAGCCCTCGGAAAAACCACAGCCGAAGGCATTAATCATGGTTTTAATTTCTGCATTGGCAAGGACTTTATCTATACTTGCCTTTTCCACGTTCAGAATTTTACCACGGATGGGGAGAATTGCCTGGAACATGCGGTTTCTGGCCATTTTGGCGCTACCCCCTGCAGAATCACCCTCTACGATGAAAATTTCGCATTTGGAAGCATCCTTGGACTCGCAGTTTGCAAGTTTTCCGTTAGAATCAAAGGAGAACTTCTGCTTGGTCAGCATATTTGTCTTGGCTTTTTCTTCGGTTTTACGGATTTTCGCAGCCTTTTCTGCACAGCTGATGACACCCTTTAAGGTCTCTAAGTTACGGTCAAAAAAGCGCACTACCTCTTCTCCCGCTACCTTAGCTACCACCTTTGCAGCATCCTGATTATCCAGCTTTGTCTTGGTCTGGCCTTCAAATCTTGGGTCAGGGTGCTTGATGGAAACCACTGCGGTCATACCGTTACGTACGTCCGCACCGGTGAAATTCATGTCCTTTTCCTTAAGGATGCCCAGTTCTCTGGCATATGTATTGATAACGTTGGTGAAGATGGTTTTAAAACCGGTCAAATGGGTACCACCCTCGGAGTTATAGATGTTATTACAGAAGCCCAGAATATTTTCATGAAATTCATTAACGTACTGGAAAGCTACCTCTACTACAATATTCTCAGCTTCCCCCTTAAAATATACCGGCTCGTGGACTGGTTCACTGCCCTTATTGATATCCTTAATAAAGCCAATAATCCCCTCCGGCTCATGGAACTCCACATGCTCTACTTCATCCTTACGCTTGTCCTCAAAAATGATGGTCAGCTCCGGGTTCAGGTAGGCGGTTTCATGAAGACGACTCTTTACATCATCCTCTTTAAAACGGGTCTTATCAAAAATGGTATCGTCGGGCAGGAAATTAATGGTGGTTCCGGTTTCTCTGGTCTTGCCGATGACAGGTAAAAGCCCATCCTCTAACTCTACGGTAGGAATTCCACGCTCATATCTATCCTGCACAATCACGCCGTCTCTCTTGACTGTGACAGTCAAATTTGTAGAAAGAGCATTTACTACCGATGAACCAACGCCGTGAAGACCACCACTGGTTTTATAGGCATTATTATCAAACTTACCGCCGGCATGGAGGGTAGTAAATACCAGACGCTCCGCACTAATCCCCTTTTCATGCATACCAACAGGAATACCTCGCCCATTATCGGAAATGGTAGCCGAGCCATCCTTCTCTAAGGTCACCGTAATTACAGAACAATATCCTGCCAAATGCTCATCTACGGAGTTATCTACAATTTCATATATCAAATGATTAAGACCCTTGGTGGACACACTGCCGATATACATACCGGGGCGCTTACGCACCGCCTCCAAGCCCTCCAGGACCGTAATACTGCTAGCATCATAATTCGTTTTCGCCATGAATCTGACTCCTATTTCTACTTATTACCAATTGGGCATATTTATACCAATATTACCAATTATACACCATATCTAGTGGTTTCGCAATGAAAATAAGTACAAGAAAAATACTCCTGCAAATATAGTGATATATCAGCGGGAGTATTATATAAAGTCATATTATTCTGCCGATTTTTCAGTGGTCATATATGGTACTAGCTCCAAACACCACTTCTTCTCTTCGTCTTCCTCCAGATAGGTGACAACTGCATGGGTTCTGTCCGGATTCAGTCGTAAATCCACGAATTCATGCCCTTCTAAGTCATACCAAAAGGTATCCTCGGATTCCGTATCATAAGTATTAAAATCATCTCTATCTGCCGGTGGTTCATAATAGCAGAATTTGCAGTACTGAATGATTTCCCGGTTCTGGTCGTCCAGTTTTGTAAATACCAAAAAAGTGCTGTCCTGTATGTCTTCCGAATGAGATTTTATGACATCCACATATTCCGCACGGGTAGTGTCATAGCTGAATCCCATAGTGTTATGTTGGATTAAATAGATGTTGTATCCGCTTTCGATGCTCCTGCCTTCTGAGGTCATAAAATCTGTGGGCAGATATTTGGTGTCAAATTCTACGTCTTCTTCCTCAAAATAAGCAGTGAATACATATGTAATCTGATTCTCACCCGTAAGAAGTGCGTATTCATATTGGTGGTGATAATTTTCCACTGCAATATATGCCGGATAGGGATATTTCCCTTCCTCATCACGTAAGAGCACCCGCTCCGTTCCGCCATAGACCTTACGGGTCTTCTCCAGTCTTTCCACCTCTTTTGCATATTCCTCCGGTGTGTAAGTCCCCTGTAAGAAGATACTTACCGTAGGCATATTCCAGGTATCCCGATAGTAGTAGGAAAAATCGATATCCGTCATCCCTTCCGCCAGTTCCTCCGGGAAGACAATCAGCCCACAAGAGCTTAAGCGCAGCTCAAATATCTCCTGATACTCCTTATAGTCCTTACTTTTCTTTGGCGGTCCTCCGAAAAAAACCAGTGTAAAGAACCATACCAATAAGGAAAACAATGTTATTATTGTCAGTATGCTTCCTATAATTATCCATTTTATAATTTTCTTCGTTCTTGTATTCATATGCTCCCCTTTAATAAATGTTATAGCTTTCCACATCCTCAAAATTCATACCATCCTGCCCATAATCAAGGGGCAGATATTTTTCTTGAAAATGTAAATCCCTTCGATCCACGATTCCCTGCAAATAAATGTATATAATCTTCTGTTCCTCCTCCAGCAGAAGTACATATTCATTGCAAGTGTCAGTATTTTTCATGGTATAGATGGCAGGATACTCATATCCGTCTGGGCTATAAAGTGCCAGAAGACCTGTACCATCATCCTTTATTTGTTGCAGTCTTTGAACCTCTTTTGCATATTCCTCCGCAGTATACGAACATTCCAGATAAATCTGACAGGTCTGGTAAAGCTTTGGCCCGGAGCAGTCGTAGATGTATTCCAGAATTTCTCCATTTTGCGCCGTCAAATCCTTTGGTGGGAACAGAGAAAGCTTAGAGTAACCATGGTAGTCTTCAAAGCTTCCATAATCCTGGATTTTATTTGTAAAAATTTCTGTGCTACTTCTTTCTCTGCTTGTCCAAATGCCATAGAAAACCAGTCCAATGATAAATGCTATGGTCAAAAGCATTCCCAGAAAAGCACCCAGAATCTGGTAACGATAGCGCTTTAGCTTATACAAAAAGCGCTTATCCCGTCCGCTTTCCTTTGCCCTCTGTGCTTCTACTTCTTCCAATATGTCCTGGTAAATGCTCCGGCATTTGGAGCATTCCTTCAGATGATTTTCCAGAAAAACCTTTGTATTATCACTGGTCAGTTCCTCCGCGTAGGAGAAAAGCAGGTCTCTTACAATCATACATTCCTTTTGCTGCATATATCTCACCTCACAATTCTACGGAAACAGGAAAAGTATCATATAAACCCAGAAAAGAGCCAGCAAAAGAAGATATCCACAAACAAAGATTTTGCCCTTTGCTTTCTGAAATGGTTTGATACGTTTCCTGCCCGATATTTTGTTTGTATAGGTCACACCGGATAATATGTCTTCATAAGAAATCTCCATATATTCCAGCGTTTTTTTGCACTGCGGACAGTACTCCAAATGGTTTTTGATAAATTCGTTACTATCTGCCCCGGTCTTACCTTCCAAATATAAGGGCAGTAAGTCGGAGACAATATCACATTCCTGATGCTTATCGCTCATGTTCTTCCAGCTCCTTTCCTAATATTTGTTTGGCCCGGTAATAGGTCACCCTTGCCCAGTTCTCTGTTTTACCGAAGATATTCCCGATTTCCCTGAAACTTAAGTCTCCGGTCAGACGGAACAAAAATACATCCTTCATGGGACTTTGCAGCTTTTGAATTTCTTTATATATAGCCAGCTTCCCCTCATTATTGATAAAATCCTTCTCTAGCTGCGTATCAATACCGGTCTCCAACATTTCTTCCAAAGGAACTTCCCCATGTCTACGTTTCTTATCCAGATGCTGATAAAAGGTATATTTTGCAATCTGGCACAGCCAGGTGGACATCTTACACTCTCCCTTAAATTTGGAAGCATTCTTGATAGCCCGGTAAAAGGTTTCCTGGGTCAACTCCTCTGACAAATCGTGATTGCCGCCGGTCAGTCCAAGCAGAAAACCATACACCGTATGAAAATATTCTTCATATGCCTGCCGCATATCCTGCACACTTCCACCCCTCTCTTTTGTTCTTCTATCCATATGTCCAACGAAAACCCGGATTCGTTACAAACTTTTCAAAAAATTTTTGAAAGTTTGTTCATGTAGAAATTTTACAGATAATTTGTACAACTGGATATATTATATCTACGTAAATCTCACCACTCAATAAAGGTTTCCTTAATAATCCCCTATTTCTTTTAATGTTTTCTTAATATTAGCTGTATATCTTTCATAAAAAAAGAATCCCGGATATCTTTTCCGGGATTCCTATTTGAGACCTACATCTCATCATAATTCATTTTCTTACATACCGCAATTGCCAGTGCACCGGGGCCGATGTGGCAGGACACACTTAAGGACAATGGATTAATCACGATTTCGCTTCCGGGATAAAGCTCTAAAAGCTCGTCCTTTAAAAGCTCTGCCGCAGCTTCATTTTCAGTGTGGGCAATCTGTAGATGCATGTCGGTATAGTCCACTTTGAAGCGATTGTCAATATCGTTCTTGATGGCATCCATCATGATAGTTTTGCCCTGCTTGGTAGTACGGGCCTTTGCAAAGGTATCCAGCTTCTCGCCCTGAATCTGCAGAACCGGCTTTATACGTAGTAAGGTACCGATTGCTGCTACCGCAGGAGTAAGGCGTCCACCCTTCTTTAAATAATGCAGGGTGTCCAGCGTAATATAGATACTGCTGTTGAACTTATCATCCTCTAAAATCTTTGCAATCTCTGCCGCGGACTTGTCACGCTTAGAAAGCTCTAACGCATCTAGCACGGACTGTCTCTGGGTGACGGAGATACGCTGGTTATTGACCACGCATACCTTTTCATCATAGTCCTGTGCCAGCATCATGGCAGTCTGGCAGGAACCGGAAAGCCCGCTGCTCATAGGGATGTGTAAGATTTCATCATACTCCTTCAGCACCTTGTCCCAAAGCTTCATCACCGCATCTGGGGAAGGCTGACTGGTACAGATATCTGCATCCCCCTTTAATTTTTCATAAAAATCTTCCTGTGTCAGATTAATATCTTCAAAATAGGTTTCGTTATCAACAGTAAAAGGCATTGGAAGAACGAATACACCCAGCTTTTTTGCTTCTTTCTGTGTAATTCCACTGTTACTGTCTGTTACAATTGCAACTTTCGCCATATTTACCACCTTTCATGAAATAGTCATCAGTTTACAACTCTGCTCTATTCTAACCTTAGATGGAACGAAAGTCAACCTTGTACACATTACTACATGTCATGGCTTTGATAAGCATATCTTCTTCTGCGGATGTATAGTAGCCGGTATACAGATCAGAAACAGCTTCGGAAACCTCTTTTAAGATATCCGCATCATTATAAATGTCACCCATACGGAAGGCGAAGTCACCGCTTTGGCGAATACCGAAAAGGTCACCCGGCCCTCTCAGCTTCATATCCTCCGAAGCAATAAAGAAGCCGTCATTGGATTTATTTAAGATATCCAAACGCTTCATGGTGTCGGGATTGTCCTGGGTGTTTATAAAGATACAGTAGCTTTGATGCTCCCCGCGCCCTACACGTCCTCTCAGCTGGTGAAGCTGGGCCAGACCAAAGCGCTCTGCATTTTCTACCATCATCACCGTAGCATTGGGTACATTGATGCCTACTTCTATAACGGTGGTAGAAACAAGCACATCTATATTTTTCTTGGAGAATTCCTCCATGATTCTGTTTTTCTCTGCAGGACGCATCTTCCCATGAAGGTAGGCCACCTGTATGTGCGCAGGAAGGTTACTACGGAGCTTCTCTGCGTACTCTATTACATTTTCCAACTCTTCCATTTCGCCCTCTTCCACCATGGGGCAGATGACATAGGCCTGGCGTCCTTTTTCAATTTCCTTGGCAATAAATTCGTAAGCCTTGGGTCGGAAGGAGGTGTTCACCACACAGTTTTTGATTGGCAGCCGGTTGGCAGGCAGCTCGTCGATAATGGATATCTGTAAATCCCCATACATGATGATGGCCAGCGTTCTGGGAATGGGGGTAGCACTCATAACTAGTACATGAGGATTGTGCCCTTTTTCTGCCAGTGTCTCTCTTTGCCTTACGCCAAAACGGTGCTGTTCATCAGTGACAACCAGAGCTAGATTTTTAAAGATGACCTTTTCCTGGATTACTGCATGGGTGCCAATGACCAGATTGGCTTCTCCGGAGGCGATTTTGGCGTAAGCTGCTTTCTTCTGCGCAGCAGTCATACTTCCGACCAAAAGCACCGGTCTTAAGGCAATATGGTATTTTTCAATATATTCCAATACCCCCTCATAATGCTGGGTAGCAAGCACTTCCGTAGGTGCCATAAGTGCCCCCTGAAAGCCATTGGCAGCGCACATTAAAAGTGCCAGAATCGCAATAATAGTTTTACCACTACCAACATCTCCCTGCACCAGACGGTTCATGGAATATGGGGAATTTAAGTCGTTCTGAATTTCTACCCAGACTTTTTTCTGGGCACGGGTCAGCTCATAGGGAAGCTGCTCCAAAAAACGTCTGGTATCCGCCGTTTCAATCATGGGATATTCATTAGGCAGCTGCTCCACTTGTTCCTTGTTTTCACGAAGGAAATATAAAAAAGTGAAAAACTCATCAAATACAAAGCGTCGTCTTGCTTTCACAAGCTCCTCAAAGCTAATGGGGAAATGCATCTGGTGCATGGCCTCTCGATAAGAAATCAGCCGGTGTTCCTTGCAAAAACGCTCCGGATAAACCTCGTTTCCAAAGGGATGGAAGGATAGTGCCTGCTTCATGGCTTTGGAAATGGTGTTGTTATTCAGTCCCTTGGTCAGTGGATATCTGGGCTGGATAAATTTAAGGAGACCGTTGTAATCTTCCACGGAATAATACTTTGGCTGCTCCATTACCTTTACCGCACCTTTTCCCTGCACCATGCCGCGGAATACATAGGTTGCCCCATTTCGCAGTACATTTTTTAGGTATGGCTGATTAAAAAAGGTCAGAGTCATGGCACCGGAGGCATCCTTGATGATCACATTGATAATGGTCAAATTGCGCACTTTTTTGATACTGACGGTTCCCGATATTTTGGCACAAACGCTTACCATCTGCCCTACGCCTGCCTCTGCAATGGGCACGGGACGCTTAAAGGTTTCATAATCCCTGGGGAAATGATGAAGAAGCTGCTCCACCGTTTCGATATGTAGTTTTTGGAATAGCTTTGCAGTTTTGTCTCCTACGCCTTTTAATTGGGTAATTGGGGTTGCATCGCCCATGAGCTGTCTCCTTATCAACACGTATTTATAGTTACATTTTATCAAAAAAGCCCAGCCTATGAAAGGCTGAGCTTTAAAATATCTTATTCTACAGAAACTACATAATAGTAAATGGGCTGACCGCCATACTGAAGCTCTACATCACAACCGGGATGTGCACCTTCAATCTTCTCACGAAGAGCCTCTGCGTCTTCTTCTTCCACGTCACAACCATAGTAAATACTGATTAATTCGCTGTCCTCGTCGCACATGGTATCCACCATGCCCAGAGTAATCTCTTCCATGTCCTTACCCACAGTTAAGATACCTGCATCGCCGATACCCATGTAATCACCCATCTTGATTTCCTTATCGTCAATCATGGTATCTCTTACCGCGTAGGTTACCTGGCCGGTCTTTACATTGCCGATTTCTGCAAGCATGGTTTCCTCGTTCTCATCTACGGATAAGTCCGGTACATAGTTGATTACCGCAGTAATGCCCTGTGGAATGGTCTTGGTTGGAATTACCAGTAAGTTCTTATCGGTCATCAGCTCTGCAGCCTGGTTTGCTGCCAAGATAATGTTCTTATTGTTTGGAAGAATGAAGATGGTTTTTGCATTCACCTTATCTACTGCATCTAAAATATCTGCAGTACTTGGATTCATGGTCTGACCGCCTTCGATAATATAATCAACACCTAAGCTCTTAAAGATTTCATTCACGCCTTCGCCTACGGAAACTGCGAGAAAACCAACCTCTTTAGGCTCCTGTGTTGCTGCAACCTCTGCGGGAGCAGTCTGTGCAGCTGCTTCCTTCTCTGCCATCTTGAAAAGCTTCTCTTCATGCTCTAAACGCATGTTGTCAATCTTCATGTTAGAAAGCCCGCCATAGGTAAGCGCTCTCTGGATGGCAAGACCGGGATCGTTGGTGTGTACATGAACCTTAACCACATCCTCATCCGCAACACACACGATGGAGTCACCAATGGACTCTAAGAATGCCTTGAAATCCTTCTCCATTTTGGAAGTGAAGGTCTTGTTTAACATGATGATAAACTCGGTACAGTAGCCGAATTTAATATCCATCTCTGCCTGTACACCGTAGCTGGAGGACATCTGTCCTGCACCGGCCTGGGTATTTTTTACATCGGAAATGGTGTAATCGATTTCCTTACCCATAAAGGCATCGTATGCACCGTTTAAGACCTCTACAAGTCCTTGACCGCCAGAGTCAACAACACCTGCCTGCTTTAATACCGGAAGCATCTCCGGAGTTAAGCTTAGTACATATTTTGCATGGTCAATTACCTGACTGATAAAGCTTTCTAAATCAATATCCTTAACCTCAGAAAGCTCCTTTGCCTTTTCTGCCGCACCCTTGGCAACAGTTAAGATGGTACCCTCCTTCGGCTTCATAACTGCCTTATATGCAGTTTCTACAGCTCTTTCACAGGCCTCCGCTAAAATGGTAACGGTGATGGTATCCTCCTCCGCAATACGCTTAGTAAAGCCGCGGAATAACTGGGATAAGATAACACCGGAGTTACCTCTTGCGCCTCTTAAGGAACCGCCGGAAATTGCCTTACAAATCTCTTTCATGGTACCATTATCAGCAATGGCTGCAACTTCCTTCGCTGCGGACATAATCGTCATGGTCATATTCGTACCGGTATCGCCATCCGGAACAGGGAATACGTTTAATTCGTTAATCCACTCCTTTTTACTTTCCAGATTTTTCGCACCAGCTAAAAACATTTTCGCAAAAAGCTTAGCGTCTATTGAATTTATAGCCACGATATATCCTCCTAATCAATCACTCTAACACCTTCAACGAAGATGTTGATTTTCTCTACCTTAACTCCCATGAACTCTTCTACTTTGTACTTTACATTGCTGGTCAGATTCTCAGCTACTGCACTGATACTTACACCATAAGCAACGATTACATGGAAATCCAAAACCAATTTGTTATTTACTACAGAAACATTAATACCGCGGGTAATGCTGTCCTTTTTTAACAGACGCACCAGACCATCTTTCATACTGATGCCTGCCATACCAACGATACCGAAGCACTCCACGGCAACGGTTCCGGCATATTGTGCAATTACTTCGTTATTAATCGTGATACTTCCAAGGTGGGTATTTAATGAAGAACCTTTCATACGAAACCTCCTAAAAATGCTCGCAATTCACAAGCGTACTATTGATAATTATACCCTTTATTCTTTACCATTTCAAGTATAAATATTAAAATAAGGGCCCCACAATACACTTTTAAGTATTGTAGAACCCTTATATATTAACCAAATTAATTCATGATTGCAGCGTAGGTTATGTTTGTTACACAGTCATCTTCAAAAAAGAAGGTTAACTGGCAATCCCCCTTCTCATAAACCAGTGCCACATCCGTTTCAGAGGTTGCAGTACCATAAGCAGCGGTTACATCTGCCTTGGCGGAACCGATATAGATTCCCTCTGCGGTAGTTATTGTATCATCCTTCAGCTCAATGGTCAACACATAATCTTTATCATTTTCCGGATAAGTGCTGATAACTACGCTTCCGTAGGTGTACACCTTATCCATTCCCTGGAATGCACAGGATTCGGATTCAAAATATTTATCCGGTTCGCCCCATGCAGCTACAATTGGCTCCATGGAAGCCTTCACAGCAACATCCACGCCATTTGCAGTATAGATGTAACCCAGGTCTGTAGCAGGGGTATCTGCCTGTGTGCCAACATCCTGAGATGTGGGAGGTGCTGAATCATAATGGCTACCTGAAGCCGGGGAATCACCGGAACCGCAGCCTGCCAGAATGCCAAGACTCAACATACAGGTAAGCATGATACTTAATACTTTCTTTTTCATAATTATATACTCCTTTAATCCTCTATGGCATTGGCACCAAAGCTGACGAGCTCACCATATGTTTCTAACTCATCGTACTGCTGTGCCTTCATGGCATTATAAAAGTCCACCTTTTCCTGCCAGATTGCCACATATTTCTCATTGTCACGATAATCGGTCAAATCATAATTTGCCTTCAGATATGCTCCGAAATAGTCAGCCATCTTCTCTGCTCCGGAAGTGTTAAGATGAAGACCGGCATCATAGGTATCCACAGACATATCCAAGCCGATTTCATCCTGCAACGGAATATAATTAATATACTCCACATTGTTGTTTTTTGCAAATTCTACCACTTGAGCATCCCACTCATCGTACCAGTGAGGATATTCGGTAGGTGCCTTAATAAGAATTATCTTAATACCTTTTTCTTTGCATAAGTTCACCATTTTCTGCATATACCCCATAGCCTTTTCGCCCAAGGTATAATCTGCAAGTGGTCTTGGATCCGGAAATTCGCTCTGCGCTTTGGAATCCACACGCATATAATAGCCATTATGGGTTACCAAATTTTTACTGAAAAGATGTTTAAAATCATCTCCTGTCAGCTCGGACCATCTGGAATGATACCGAAGAAGCGGGAATACATAATCAATAAAATTTTCTTCTTCCGTCATGGATGCCTTGATATTATTAATCTTAGACATGAACCATTTCATTCCGTCGATGGACATACGATTGTATGCCTCATTCTGAGGCTCATTGTACTTAAGGGCAAGTACGTTAAATACCACTACCTTGGGTGTTTCATATTTCAGGGCATCCTCCAGCAGATAATAGGACTGCCAAGTCAGCTGCTGAGCGGAACCACGGATATAACTTGTGATGCCATACTTTTCCCATAAGGTAATGGTGGAAAAATTTTCATAAACTTCACAGTCTCCGATAAATAGTACTTCATGGTCGGATTCGTCCTTATAATACTCCTCCACCATGGAGCCCTCTACAATACCGGTCTGGTATTTGGGAACCAGAAGTCTCTGTAATACATACAGACTTCCCAGTGTCAGAATAAGTACCAGGAAGACTGCGGTAATTCTCTTATTTTTCATGCCACATCCTCCTAGAACTGATTATAAATGAACTGTGATGAATCGTATCCCACGCCATAAGCGCCGAATACCATGATGACAAGGAACATAACTGCCATAACCGCATAATATACAAAGGCCGGCTTTGCAAAAAGAACCTCCCTCACACTGCCTACCTTCACCTTTAGAATACTTACGGTCAGAACAATGATTAGACCGATGAAAAGCACGATATAATCGGAAGCAGTCAATCCAATCTGCATCAGGGAACCATCGGTGAAGATGCCCGGATTGCACTTGGTAAACATGGAGCCTACCATCTGAAATGTCAGTGGCACATCCCGGTAACAGTCAAACATTCGGATGGCGCTCATCAGCAGAATCGTTCGAATAATCTGAAAACCTTCGTATAAGGGCTTCCCCTTTACAGAAAACCGTTTATGGAACTTTGCATACAGAGGCTCAAGCTCCTGGGAAATCATGATTACCACAAAGTTCATCAGACCCCAGACGATAAAGTTCCATGCAGCGCCGTGCCAGATACCGGTAGTCAGCCATACCACAAAGCTGGATAAATACACCGGTACTCTCTTACCGATGACCTCTCCCAAATGATTTCTGGACCATTTAGAGATTTTCAGCATGGGACCGCATACGGAAATGGGATAAAAGATATAATCCGTAAACCAGGTACCCATGGTAATGTGCCAGCGATTCCAGTATTCCTTGATATTCTTGGAAAAATAAGGCAGATTAAAGTTCTCTGCCAGCTTAATGCCCATCATTTCGGCAATACCGATGGTGATATCAATCCCTCCGGTAAAGTCGCAGTACAGTTCAAAGGCATAGAAAAGCATAGCCACAAAAACATAAGTGCCACTGTAGACCTCCGGCTGCTGTACCAATGTGGTTACTGCGGACAACATTCTGTCGGCAATCACCACCTTCTTAAAATATCCCCAGAGCAGACGATATAGACCAAAGGTAAAGGTCTTCTCTTCAAATTTATGTTCTGCAAAAAGACTGGGTGCCAAATCGCCGTATCTACTGATAGGTCCCTGCACCAGCTGTGGGAAAAAGGATACAAAGAGTGCCAGCTTAAAAGGATTTCTTTGGGCCTCCTGTTTACCACGGTACACATCGATGATGTAGCCCATAGTCTGGAAGGTGTAGAAGGAAATTCCCATGGGAACAATCATATCCACCAGCTGTAACTTGGAAGTATCATTCAAAAAACTGTTAATATTGTTAATAACAAAATTGGTATACTTTGTCACGGACAAAATACCAATGTTCAAAAACAGGCAGATAAGAAGCCATTTCCATTTCTTTGCTTTTACGCCTGCTTTATACGCTTTTTTCTCTTCCTTAGACAACTCTGCCTTGTGGGCAGCAAGATACTCCTTGGAGGCATTATTGATATTTTCCATTACAATACTGATGCCATAGGTAGACAAGGTGGTCACCAATATGAAAAGCAGATACCTTGGGTCTGCAATATAATAGAAAATATAACTGAACACCAAAAGCAGAGGCCACTGTATTTTCCTTGGAACAAGGTAATACAGCGCCACCACAAGGATTAAAAATCCAACAAATTCAATCGATGTAAATAACATATTATTTCTTACTCATCCCCTAAACGTTCAATTAACTCATATAAAGCCTGTGCAGAGTTAAAATTCTCCGGTACGATTTCTTCCGCAGGGATTACCACGTCAAAGTTTTCACTGATTTCAGAAATAATAGTAACGATATCGAAGGAATCTAAGATTTTGTCATCGATTAAGGTATCGCATGTCTCATAATCCAC
This sequence comes from Lachnospiraceae bacterium, assembly GCA_017461775.1. Lineage (GTDB taxonomy): Bacteria > Bacillota > Clostridia > Lachnospirales > Lachnospiraceae > Acetatifactor. Next base: position 3,969 of record JAFTXD010000126.1, on the reverse strand, counting down.
CTCCGGGTGTAAGTCCTGTAAAATTTCTAATAATTCATCCATTGTTAATTCTCCTTTGTCTTCTCTTCATAATATTTCTTTAAATATACTCTGTCCAGCTTACCATTGGCGGTAAGTGGCATTTTTTCAAGCTTTTCTACCTTATTGGGAATCATGTAACGTGGAAGCTTGCCTTTTAAAAGCACCACCAGGTCCTTGACCTCCATCTCTCCCACGTAGAAAAGAATGATTTTCTCTTTTTCTTTATCATAAATACAGCAGGAGGTGGAAATGTTCTCCAGCATATTTACATTCACTTCAATTTCGCCCAGCTCGATGCGGTGTCCCATGTGCTTAATCTGGTAATCCTTACGGGATACAAACACCAGCTCCCCCCGCTCATTGCGCTTCCCCAGGTCACCTGTACGATAAATCAGCTCCGGGTAACGGTCATTCAAGGGATTCTGTACAAATACTTCATTGGTTTTCTCAAACGCATGATAATATCCTAAAGTCAATGAGGTTCCGCGGACACAGATTTCGCCCACTTCTCCATCCTTCGCCAGCTGGTTCTGCTCGTTTAATAACAAAATCTCCGTGTTATGGAAGGGTCTTCCAATAGGCATTACTTCGTCCAAAGCAAAGTCACGGTTTACCTTGTAATAGCAGCACATACCGGTGGTTTCCGTCGGGCCGTAAAGGTTGGTAAACTTGGCGTTTGGGAGTGCATTTTTCCATAGATGGAACTGCTTTATAGGGAATACTTCACTACCAAAAGCGATGGTATGTAAGTACTCCGGTATCATCTTGTCAAATACCTTAAAGGAAGAAATCATGGTCAGTGCAGACACTACCCAGCATACGGTATTGATTTTATGCTCGTTTAAGAACTCTACCAGCTTCATAGGAAACATAAACAGGCTCTTGGGTACAATGTAGGTGGTAGCACCGAATTTCAATGTGGGATACAGCTCCTTTAAGCAGGCATCAAAGTAAAGAGGTGCCTGATTGGCAAAGCGGGTATCCTCGTTAAATTCCAGTACCTCGGAAAGATTCTCAATATAATCAATAACAGAACGATGGCAGGCTACCACACCCTTGGGAATTCCGGTGGAACCGGAGGTGAATACTATATAAATAGGGTCCGTATCCAGCTGTTTATCACGGATATCCGCAATTACTGCCTCGTCAATCTCCGTCTTTGTTACTTCATCATAAAGGACAATCTTTACATCACCCTTTGCCGCAAATTCCTTTGCCAGCTCTGCGGTGGATTCATCACAAATCATTACTTTGGGCTGAAGATTATCAAAGATCAGTTCAATGCGGAACTTGGGCATTTCTTCATCAATGGGAACATAATAGTCACCGCCATAGACACAGCCGAAAAATGCAGCGATGGTCTTGGGATGCTTTTTCATAAATACCACTACCGGCTCATGGTAATACCCATTTTTATAAAGATAGGTACCGATAGCTCTACTGTCATGGAATACCTCACCAAAGGTCAGTCCCTCCGACTCATTGGCAAAAGCCACCTTATCCGGAAGGCGCAGAACGGTTTTTTCCAGATATTCTAACACATTTGTCTGTTGCATAAATTTTTCTCCTCGTAATATTATCTGCTCCGTTATTTCATCGGAACAAATAATCTATTATATTGTGGGTGAAGCTCTTTGCCGCAAAGGGAAATGGCTTTTTTTACCAATACCTCCATGGCATCGCAGATTCCCTCACCCAAATCATAATCTCTCTTAATTACAGAAAGCTCCGTGCAGCCAAGCACAATGGCCTGAGCACTCTCTTCCCTTACCAGATAATCCTTTATTTCAAAAAAACTATCTAAATCCGGCTCTTTGCCCTTTTTTATATCCTCATAAATCAGGCTCATGACCTTTCTTTGCATCTCTTCCTTGGGAACAATGGGGGTAAGTCCAAGTTCTTCCAGCTCCCTTTGGAAAATACGGCTTTGTATGGTTCCGTCCGTAGCCAGAATTCCTACTCGCTGTACCTGCTCTTCCTTTAGCAAAAGCGCCGTCTCCCGTATACCGTGAATTACCGGAACCTCCACCGCCTCCTGGATTTCCTTATGAAAATAGTGGGCAGTGATACAGGGAATGGCGATACAGGATACATTCTGATCCCTAAGAACCTTCCCTATTTCTATAATTCTGGGCAGGGGACTATCCTTGCTCTGTCCAAGTATGTAGGCTGTGCGGTCCGGGATGGTGGGACAGTTATAAATAATCATCTCCAGATGCTCCTGGTCGCACTCTGCCTTTGTCATATGAATCACAAGCTGCATGAAATAGGCTGTAGCCATGGGCCCCAGTCCACCTATTACACCTAAACTCATTATTTATCCAACTCTCTTTCTACTGGGTTAAGGTACCCTTACTGTAGTTTACCAGATGCTGCAGAGATTCTGTAGCGCGTTCCGGATATAAGCTTCCGTCAAAAATGTGGGAATTGCGATGCTGGGAAGAATATGCCTCCAGCTCTGCATCCGTCACCATAAAGAAATTATCTCCCTCTCCGGTTCGGGGGGTACAGTCCACATGATACCAGCCATCCCCAAGATTAATGATGCTCCAATAATGGGAGGAACGGGAGGTATCGCTCTTTACAATATCCACATTTTCGATTCCGGCCACCTGATAAAGCGCCTTGGCAGCTGCAAAATAGGTATAGCAATCGCCGGAACGGTTTTTAAATGCCTGATAAGCACCCTTGATCCAGTCTCCCTTCTCGGAGGTGCCGGTATAACCGATATTGGTCAGGGTCCAGCGGTAAATGGCGAAGGCCTTCTCCATGGAGGTCATGTTTTCGTTGGTAATCCGTGCAAGAATATCCGCCGCCTTTTCCAAAACCTCCTGCTCCATGGCAATAGATTCCAAGGTCATAACCGTTACTTTTATAGATACGGAAGTAGCGTTGCCCTTACGGTCGGTAGCGGTATAAATGACCTCATACTCTCCCGGCGTATCCAAATCCACCTGACTGTTATCAATTTCCAGGGTGGGATTTTCATCCTTATCATCGGTAACAGTGACTCCCTTACGATAGCTGATGCTTCCGCCTACCTCTACCGTAATATCCTGCGTCCCCTCAATTACCGGTGCAAGTACATCCGGTATTACCGTAACTGTAATGGGGAATTTTGCCATATTTCCATTTTTATCTGTAGCAATATAGTATGCCTCGTAAACGCCGCCCTGATTTAAATCCACCTTACTGTCATCGATTTCCAGGGTAGGATTATCATCCTTATTGTCTGTAACAGTGACTCCATTAAAATATTCCAGAGTGAGACCTTCATCAATGGTCAGATCCACAGCACCTTCAATTACCGGAGGCTCCGCATCTGCCAGTACGGTGATGGTAACCGGTATTTCCGTAGTATTACCGGCTTCATCCTGCAAGACAATCATTGTATCCACAGCCCCGGGAATGGTTACATCGGGAGTTTCCTTATAAGAAACGGACACCTCTGTAGCATCCTCAATATCCTTTACACAGTCCTGAGGAGCAGGAAGGGTACCCTCCAGGGTTTCCGGTGATAAAGCCTTTCCATGTGGTGGAAGGGTATCCACTATAGTAAGCGTACTGGTATATACCCTATCACGGACTTGTATCTGAATTGCATACTCTCCCAAATCAGAGATACCAATTTGGGAAATATCTGTAAGAAACTCACCCCGTATTCTATCATTAATAAAAAACGTTTCTTCATAAATAAAGGTTCCTGCTTCATGGTGTACATTGTCCACTACCGGCTTACGAAGTGCATAATAAAGAACCACACCTGCCACCGCCAAAAGAATCAAGGTAAGCAGTACTATAAGAAAAATCTTTCCACCCTTTGCTTTTTTACGCTTTTTATGATTTACATTTTCAGACATAATGTCCTCCTAAAACATATATTTTTAAATAAAAGCTCCATTCTCTCTATTATAGTATAAGGCGATATGAAGCGCAAGGCTTTGTTCC
>JAFTXD010000125.1 GCA_017461775.1 Lachnospiraceae bacterium | reverse complement strand
TTTTCCAATGATGATTTGAGTATGGCAAAGCAGGTAGAGCCGTTGGAAGAGGTTATTGATGAAATCAGTGACGAAATTAAGCAGAGACATATTAAGCGTCTTCGTGAGGGGAAGTGTACCATCGAGCTTGGATTTATTCTTTCCGATGTCAGCACCAACTTAGAGCGTATCTCCGACCATTGCTCCAACATTGCGGTATGTCTGTTAGAGGTACATGAGAATGAATTTGATACACATGCATATATTAAGTCCTTAAAGAAGGAGAACAATCCGGAATTTATCAAGATGGTTTCTTCTTATCGTAAGGTTTATGCATTGCCACAGAAATAAAGGAAAGTAGAGGCTTTTATGGCATTAATTTATGTGGTTGAGGATGATAAAAGCATACAGGAAATAGAGACTTTTGCATTGTCGGGCTCCGGCTACGAAACGGAGGGCTTTGGCAATGCAAAAGCCTTTTACGAGGCGCTGGATAAAAGAATTCCCGATTTGATTCTGCTGGATGTAATGCTTCCGGATGAGGATGGTCTGTCCATTGTAAAGAAGCTTCGCGGCAGAAAGGAAACCGTGTTAATTCCCATTATCATGGTGACGGCTAAGGCGACGGAGCTTGATAAGGTGAAGGGACTGGATATTGGTGCGGATGATTATGTTACCAAGCCCTTTGGAGTGATGGAGCTGATTTCCAGAGTGAAGGCCATGCTTCGCAGAAGTAAGGCAGAGACACAGGAGTCTACGCTGGTATTCGGCAAGGTGGTGCTGGATAAGGAACGTCATAGTGTGACGGTGGATGGGGAGCTTTGTGAGCTTACCTATAAGGAGTATGAGCTTTTAAAGCTTCTTATGACCAATGCGGGAATCGTCACTACCAGAAAGGTGATTCTAGACCGGGTCTGGGGTACGGATTTTGAAGGCGAGTCCAGAACGCTGGACATGCATATCAAAACTCTTCGAAAAAAGCTGCAGGATGCAGGAAGTATGATCAAAACCGTTCGAAATGTGGGGTATATACTGGATGAAGAGAAAGATTAATGCCAGACTGGTATTCTTATCGATCTTAGCAATCTTTGCCACCATGTTCTGTATTACACTGGTGTATTATGAGCTTTATGGGAAGCAGATTATGGCCAATCTGAAGATTTATTCCAATTTTATTCTGGAATATGATACCTTGGACGAAATTATCTCTGCAGGAGAGCGAAACAGTCATGATGGTGTCCGTGTTACCCTGATTGGAGCAGATGGTGAGGTAATTTACGATAGTGCGGCTGACAGTGATGGAATGGAAAATCACGGGGACCGCCCGGAGATTGTACAGGCGTATGAAGTGGGATACGGAACGGATATCCGTATTTCGGAAACGCTGGATCAGAGTACCTATTATTATGCTGTTTTGATTGAGGATGGTATGGTACTTCGTGTATCGGAAGAGTCTGCCAACATTTTTAGCTTCTTTTTCAGTGCAATCCCTACCCTTTTGGTGATTGCCGGGATATTGACGGTAATGTCTCTGCTTTTTGCGCAGGTGCTCACGGACAATCTGGTAGAGCCCATCGAAAAGCTGGCGGAGCATTTGGACGACAGTGAAAACATTACCTACTACGAGGAGCTGGAGCCCTTTATCCAGACGATTCGCAAGCAGCATCAGGATTTGCTGCACAGTGCCAGAATGCGTCAGGAGTTTACGGCCAATGTATCCCATGAGTTGAAGACACCTCTTACCTCTATTTCCGGGTATGCGGAGCTGATTGTGGCAGGAATGGGCACGGAGGAGGATACCCGGCGATTCGCCCGGGGAATCCATAAGAGTGCCACCAGACTTCTGACACTGATAAATGATATTATCCGCTTGTCGGAGCTGGATGTAAGTAAGGGAGAGCTGGACCTTGAGAGATTGAATCTTCTGATGATGGCGAATGCCTGCGCGGAGATGCTGCAGATAAGTGCCCAGAAGCATCAAGTAACCATTTCCGTGGATGGGGAAGACTGCTTCATCATGGGAAATCGTACCATGATTGATGAACTGTTGTATAACCTGGTGGATAACGCCATTAGGTACAATAACGAAAATGGTAAGGTACACGTAAATATCCGGCAGGAGGATGGAAAGGTGGTACTGGCGGTCAGCGATACTGGTATCGGCATTTCCAAGGAGCATCAGGAGCGTATTTTCGAGCGCTTTTATCGGGTGGACAAGAGTCGTTCCAAATCTACGGGAGGCACGGGACTTGGACTTGCCATTGTAAAGCATATCCTGGTTTCCCATGATGCCAAGCTGGAGCTTACCAGTGCACCGGGCGAGGGAACCACCATGAAAGTAATATTTGAATAATTTATCCGGAGAGGAGGAAACTTCTTTCCGGATTTTTTTGATTTTTGGTCAAGAATCAAAGGTCTGTTGAATACACATGAAGTAGAAAAAAGATTGTTTGTAGGAGGTTTTATGGAACGAGCAAATACGGTAAATGATAAAAAAGAGATTTCCGTTTGTATGTTGATTTACTTACTTATTTCCCTGTGTATCACAGCGCTGGGCATAAGTATTCTGGCACTGCTTCTTTATAAGCTGCAGTTGCCCTTACAAGTGGTGTCGGTAGTGGTGATTCTTCTTTACATACTTTCCACCGGGGCAGCAGGTCTGCTGGCGGGAAAGAAAATGCAGGTACACAGATTTTTATGGGGGCTTTTGATGGGAGTGGCCTATTATCTGGTGCTGCTCATTGTCTCCTATGTGTATCATGGGGAGGGCACGGTAGTGGCCCAGAGCTTTTTGACCACCTTCTTTTTGTGTGCCGGTGGTGGAATGCTGGGAGGAATGCTGAGTTAAAATTTATATTTTTATAAGATTCTTCACGGGGAAAGGTCTTTCCTAATTATGCTGATTGTGGTATAATCGAGTAGATTTTGTCGTGGAGGTTTTTGTAAAATGAAGAAAAGTAGAGCAGTTGCTACGTTAATAGCAATGATAGTGGCACTGATTTTTATCGCTTTCGTTGATTTGTTCGGTATCGACGGAAAAGGTGCAGGAAGTGCCAGTGAGATTAAGCTGGGTCTGGACCTGGCCGGTGGTGTAAGCATTACTTATCAGGTAGTGGGCGAGGAAGAGCCCAGTGCTACCGATATGAGTGATACCATTTCCAAGCTCCAGCAGCGTGTGTGGAATTACAGTACGGAGGCCATTGTATATCAGGAAGGTGCTGACCGAATCAATATCGAGATTCCGGGGGTAACCGATGCCAATGCTATCTTAACGGAGCTGGGCAGACCGGGTACGTTGTATTTCATTTCCCAGACAGGTGCAGATGGACAGCTCAATTACTCCTATAGTATGGAAGCTGGTAACTATGTTCTGAACCGTACCATCGAAGAGCTGCAGGCAGATGGCTCTGTTGTTCTGGTAGGTACTGATATTAAGGATGCTCAGGCCGGTTCCATGAATGACAGCATGGGTAATTCCAACATTATCGTACAGTTGATTATGACCGATGAAGGAAAAACCAAATTTGCTGATGCTACCAGAAAAGCTTATAACGGTGGTGTGAACAGTCAGTCCATCGGTATTTATTATGATGGAGCATTTGTCAGTGTGCCGGGCGTACAGGCAGAGATTACAGACGGTGTGGCACAAATCAGTGGTCAGAGAACCTTTGAGGAAGCAGAAAAACTGGCATCCACCATCCGTATTGGTGGTCTGAGTCTTGAACTGGAGGAGCTTCATTCCAAGGTAGTTGGTGCGCAGCTTGGTGTGGAGGCCATTGAGACAAGTATTAAGGCGGCTGCCATCGGTCTTGCAATTATTATTGTATTTATGATTGCTGTGTATTATGTTTCCGGTGCGGCTTCTGCATTGGCACTGGCTTTGTATGTAGCAATTGTGGTTCTTTTGTTAAAGGGCTTTGATTTGACACTGACCTTATCCGGTATTGCGGGTATTATCCTTTCCATTGGTATGGCCGTGGATGCCAACGTAATTATTTTCGCTCGTATCCGTGAGGAGCTGGTAACCGGTAAGACGGTGAAGAGCGCGATGAAGATTGGTTATGATAAGGCATTATCTGCGATTATCGACGGTAATATTACTACCTTAATTGCGGCAGCAGTGCTCTATCTGTTAGGACCGGGTAATGTAAAGGGCTTTGCACAGACTCTTGCCCTTGGTATTGTCGTTTCCATGTTTACTGCGTTATTTATCACAAAAGCCATTATGAACGCTCTGTATGCTCTTGGTGTACGTAATGAGAAGTGGTATGGTGTGGGCAGAGAGCGTAAAACTATCGACTTTCTCGGAAAAAAGAAGCTGTTTGCAGGTATTTCTGTTGCACTCATTGTAGCAGGCTTCGTGGTTATGGGGGTATTTAAGGCGACTACCGGAGATTTCCTGAACTTAAGCTTAGAGTTCAAGGGGGGAACGGCAACTACCGTAAACTTTAATGAATACAGGACACTGGAGGAAATCAATGCCGAGGTGCTTCCGGGTGTAGAAGAGATTGTAGGAAGTGCGGTACAGATTCAGACCGTACAGGATTCCAGTGAAGTAATCTTTAAGTCAAGTACTTTGGATATGGATACGAGAGATGAGTTGAATCAGTATTTTGTGGATAATTTCGGTGTAAATGAGCAACTTATTACCACGGAAACCATCAGCTCTACCATCAGTAATGAAATGAGCAGAGATACCATTATTGCAGTTCTTGTGGCAATTGTGGGTATGCTGATTTATATCCGCTTCCGTTTCAGTGATATCCGTTTTGGTATCAGTAGTGTGGTTGCACTGGCGCATGACGTGCTGATTGTGCTGGCATTCTATGCAGTGGCAAGAGTATCCGTAGGTAATACCTTTATCGCATGTATCCTTACCATTGTAGGTTACTCCATCAACGCTACCATCGTTATTTTTGACCGTATTCGCGAGAACATGGCAGAGATGACAAAGAAGGATGAGTTAAAGGATGTGGTGAACGCAAGTATTACCCAGACCTTATCCAGAAGTATTTTTACTTCCTTGACTACCTTCGTTATGGTTGCAGTACTTTACATCTTAGGTGTAACCAGTATTCGTGAATTTGCTTTGCCGCTTATGGTTGGTATTTTCTGTGGTACCTACTCATCCATCTGCCTTGCAGGTGCATTATGGTATGTACTTCGCCAGAAGTTCCCACCTCGTGTGGAAGAAGAGTAAATATAATGGGCTGTTGCTTTTGGGGCGACAGCCCTTTTTAGGAGGTATCCATGGAAAAGTGGATGGTTGCAGCGAAAAAGGCTGATTTTGATAGATGGGCACAGGAGTATAAGATCAGTCCGGTACTGGCCAGAATTATTCGAAACAGAGACATTGTGGAGGATGAGCAGATAAATCTCTTTTTGAATGGAGGGCTGAAGGATTGTCACAGTCCCTGGCTGCTTCAGGATATGGATAGAGCCATAGATATTTTGTGTAGTGCTATGGAGAAGGGAATCTACATTCGCGTTATCGGTGACTATGATGTGGACGGAATCTGCTCCGCGTATATTCTGACCAAGGGACTTTCTGAGTGTGGCGCAAGAGTGGATACGGCTATTCCACATCGTATTAAGGATGGTTATGGTTTAAATGATGCACTGATTGAAGAGGCCAGAGAGGATGGTGTCGGTCTTATCCTGACCTGTGATAATGGGATTGCGGCAGCAGAGCAGGTGGCTTTGGCTAAGTCCTATGGAATACAGGTGGTGGTAACGGACCATCACGAGGTACCTTATCAGATAACTGGGGAAGAAAGAGTAGAGATTCTTCCGGCAGCGGATGCTGTAGTGGATCCAAAGCGTGCAGATTGTAGTTACCCTTTTAAAAGTATCTGTGGAGGTATGGTTGCCTATAAGCTCATACAGGCTCTGACGGAGAAGCTGTCATACGAGAAAAAGGATTGGCTGGAAAAATACCTGCTTCCCTTTGCTGCTATGGCGACAGTGTGCGATGTAATGGAGCTGAAGGATGAGAACCGTATTATTGTGAGAGAAGGTCTGAAATGCTTTGCTACTACGGAAAATTACGGCTTGCAGGCATTGATGGAGGTAAATTGTCTGGAAAAGGAGGCCATCACCGGTTATCATATGGGCTTTGTTATGGGCCCCTGTTTAAATGCCACCGGTAGATTGGACAGCGCTGTCCGGGCACTGGAGCTCTTACAGAGCAGTAGTAAGCAGACTGCCATGAAGGCAGCGAGGGAGTTGAAGGAGCTGAACGACAGTCGTAAAAATCTGACACTGGATGGGGTGAAGCTGGCCAGGGAGCAGATTGAGGAGCAAAGACTCTATGAGCAGGATATTATGGTGGTATATTTGCCTCAGGTTCACGAGAGTCTGGCGGGAATCATTGCCGGTCGAATCCGTGAACAGTATTATCATCCTGTATTTGTTTTAACCGACGGTGACGAGGGTGTGAAGGGCTCCGGACGCTCCATCGACAGCTATCACATGTACGATTCTATGGTGGAGGTAAAGGAGCTGTTTACAAAATTCGGCGGTCATAAGCTGGCAGCAGGGCTTTCCCTTCCACCGGAGAATGTGGCGAAATTTCGCGCGCTGTTAAATGAGAAATCAAAGCTGAAGGCGGAGGATTTTGTGCCTGTGGTGCATATTGATGTGCCCATGCCCCTGTCCTATGCAAGTATGTCTTTGGCAAAAGAAATTGAGAAGCTAGAACCCTATGGTGTGGGCAACCCGAAGCCACTTTTTGCCCAGAAGGATGTGATTTTTGCCGGAGGAAGACGTATCGGAGCCAATAAAAACTTCGGAAAGTTTACCGTACTGGTAGAGCGTGATGGCTACCCAAGAAGAGAAGATTTGATGTATTTCGGGGATTTAGAGGCTTTTCTTTCCACAGTGGATGAAAAGCATGGCCCGGGAAGTGCAGACGCAATGATGAACGGACGAAAGCAGATTACCATGTCCGTGGTATATCAGCTGGGCATCAATGTTTTTCGGGGACAGGAGAGCCTGCAATATATTATGACGAATTACTCCTAAGACAATCTAAAAAATATCTAAAGAAAAGTCTTAGATTCATTTAATGATTTGGACACAATTTGAACACATTTTCACGTTATGATAGACACATGGTAGTTGAAAAACTATCTCCCCCCTCATAAGAAAATCGTGAAAAGCTCCGGTGTATGCCGGGGCTTTTCCACGTGTATCTATACAGAACTTTCTGTGACCATTGACTTTGAACTTGCTTTTCACGTATTATAAAATAAGAGTAGTTTTTACATATCTGAAGAAAGGTTGAAATATGAGATTAGAGAGCTTATTACAGGAGATTGATTATAAAGTGGTGCAGGGGAGCACAGAGCGGGAGATTACCCAGGTGGTGTATGATTCCAGAAAGGTGACAGAAGGATGCCTTTTTATCTGTATTGAAGGTGCCAGATTTGACGGACATGATTTTGCTGTGGAGATGGCGCAGAGGGCAGCGGCAGTGCTGGTTTCCAAGGATGTGGAAGGATTAGAAAGCTGTGATGTGACCGTTATAAAGGTGGAGAATACCAGATATGCCATGGCTTTTATTGCAGCGGCATATTTCGGGCATCCGGCAAGAAGATTAAAGACCATCGGTATTACCGGTACCAAGGGTAAGACTACCACCACCTATCTGGTGAAATCCATTTTGGAAAATGCCGGTTATAAGGTGGGACTGGTGGGAACCATCGAGACCATTATCGGCCAGGAGCATATCCCCGCAGTAAATACCACACCGGAGTCCTTTGTGCTTCAGGAGACCTTTGCAAGAATGGTAGAGGCGGGTATGGATATCGTGGTGATGGAGGTGTCCAGTCAGGGACTGATGCAGCATAGAAGCAATGGTTTTATATTTGATTTCGGTATCTTCACAAATCTTGAGCCGGACCATATCGGCCCCAATGAGCATGCCAGCTTTGAGGAATATATGCAGTGTAAGGGAATGCTGTTTAAGCAGTGCCGTGTGGGTATTGTAAATGGTGATGACAAGCACAGCAGGCAGGTGATAGAAGGTCATACCTGCGAAATCGAAACCTATGGTATGGCACCGGACAACGACTTATATGCAAAGGATATGGAGCTGATGAAGCAGCCGGGACAGCTGGGTGTGCGCTTTACGGTACAGGGACTGATGGATTTTGAAGCCCGGGTAACCACGCCGGGACGATTTAGTGTATATAATGCCTTGACAGCCATCGCTATTTGCAGACATTTTGCAGTGCCTGTGGAGGCCATTCAGAAGGCACTTTTATCCGCCAAGGTGAAGGGGAGAATCGAGATGGTGAAGGTGTCCGACCACTTTACCATGCTGATTGACTATGCTCACAATGCCATGAGCTTAGAGAGTCTGCTTACCACGTTGAAGGAGTATGAGCCAAATCGATTGGTATGCCTCTTTGGCTGTGGCGGAAACCGCTCAAAATTGCGCCGCTACGAAATGGGTGAAATCAGTGGAAAGCTGGCAGATTTAACCATCATTACTTCCGATAATCCCAGATTTGAGGAGCCACAGGATATCATCGAGGATATTAAGTTGGGAATTGGTAAGACCACAGGAGACTATGTGGAAATTTGTGATCGTAAGGAAGCCATCCGCTATGCCATCGAGCATGGGCAGGAGGGAGATATCATTGTGC
>JAFTXD010000124.1 GCA_017461775.1 Lachnospiraceae bacterium | reverse complement strand
CAATGACCAAACGGCAATTTTCGCGTCCCGAAACATTACTACCTACCTTTACTGCTACGTCATCCGCATCATTATTATCTCCGATAAGCGCGGTCATACCATTTAACTCATACTCCGTAACGCCGATATTCTCCACTGCGCTCTGCAATATGAGATTCTCGTATACATCCTTACTCAGCTCCGCTTCCGTAAGTCCGTTATAATTGGTGCTCAGTTTGCTGCAAAGAACTGCATAATTCTTCACCATGACACTCTTCTGCTGATCTAGTGCCTTCTTGTCGTCACTATCCATAGAGTCTGTAATGGTGCCCTTAATAGGCTCAATGTATCCGTTGCTTCTACTGTAGGTCAGGACATTTCCACTTGTCAGCTGCTGACTGGTAGCCCGGTCAAACAGTACATTATTGTTATATTTCTCCAGATATTTTTCCATACGCTCTTCACAAGCAGACATGTAATCCCGATAATACCGGTCCGCCTGCTCCGTAGAATCAAACTTCAGATACACATAACAGATTGTCTCTGAACCAACCCGCTTAAAAATCGTCTGAAAGCTGGAAGAATTCAAACCATAGGAAGAAAGAGGATTTTTCAGCGCACTCACTGCAACATTTTCATCCAGCTTTTTATATCCTATCAAGGAAGTGTAGGTATTGAACCACGCGTTATATTCCTCCTCGGACATAGGATTTCTTCCCACCATTACCTTGGTCTGTCCTTCCTCCATCACGGTACCAAGGCACTCCGCCGGAGCCAGAAAAGCAATCTGATCCGTCTTCATAGCTACAGAGGTACCCAGCATTACCTGACCAGTATTATAGGAAGCAGTTTCCGACATATCTCCATTATCCACCTTGATAGAGTTCCCGTTAATATAAGCATTGCCGCAAAGCATCAAGGTATCCAGTCCATTCATGTCCAAAGTAGCATTCTTACAGTTCAGTACGATGGCACTGTTGCCCTCAGAGATACCCTCCAAAGATGCACTTCCATCCCCATAACCATAATAATTGCCGGAAAGAGCTACATATCCGTTTCTTCCGGAAATGGTCAAATCATCCTGCACATACACATCTCCGTCGGCAGAAAGTACGCCGCTGTCCTGTACCACAATCCCTTTTGTCCAGAGTCCATCCCCCTGCACAGAAAGACTGGTAGTAGCATTCACAACCGTCTCGCCCTTTGTTACGAAATAGCCCGCATTATCCACGCTCACCTCTGCTCCTGTAACCAGCACTACGCCCTCATCTCCGGCGTACACATTCCCGGTAACTGTCACATCGCTTTGGTCAAAGATCAATCTGTTCCGGGCAATGATACTGTAATCAAATACATTGGGAATGACCGTTGCCTCGTTTAATTCCACCTCCGGGTATCCGATGCAGATATCGGTTTCAATACAGGAATAATAGTCGCCATCCATGTATTCGATGGATAAATCCTTCAGGATAAGTCCCTGGGTAGTTGCCTCCAGATTTTTCGCATCCTCTGCCAGAGTACACTTAATCGTCAAAGGACCGTTTTCCTGCTCACATTTTGATTTCAAATCTGCATCCAACATAGCCACCAATGAATCCACATCATAACGCGCCAGCATTGCGGCATCGTCCTTAATCTTTGCCTCAATGGCAGTCATATAATCCAGCTTAAACTGCGCCACACGGTACTTCTCCGTAAACTCATCCACCTTATAGGTCTGCATGGCCTTAGAATAGGCTTCGTTAATTGCATCGGAAACCACCTTCTCCAGTCCGATATGGATCTGATCCAGCACCTCTTCTGCCGAGTAAAAGTTTTTCTTCGCTTCCCTCTCCGTCATCTTCATCTTGAAGTTCACAAGAGCAAGGGACATGAGAACCGACGCAAAGATAGCAACCAGTGCAATTACCACGATAACCAGCACCAGTGCCATTCCTTCATTATTCAGTTTTTTCCGTTTTTGAAAAAACTTCATATAATCTCCTAGTTTCTAAGTGTTCCATTCATCTCTGCCAGCAAAGTATCCCATTCAAAAGGATTTGCCACCGTCATATCCCGTTCCGGATTTGCTTGATAAATCTTGATATTTACAACAAACAGCAACTCTTCCTCTTCCATATTGGTCAGTGCCGTAATGTCAAAGAAAGTATCAAAGTCCGTGATTTTCTGCACCCCGTTAAAATAATACTCTGCCTGACATCTTGTATCTCCCATATAGATAATAGGATTCTTAAAGGCATATCCCAGATTGGTCTTAATATCCACAGATGATGCATCTAATCCGTCTTCATTCACACTCACCTTTACACTATATACTTTTGATGATTCCTGCATCAGCGCTGCCTCATCATCCGTAGGCTGTTGCTTAATCAGGTACAAATCCGTTTCATAATCATCCATATTTTGTATGACTATATTTTCCGTCCAGCCGGTATCTATCCACTCAAAATGCGGATTAAAGAACACAAATACATTGCGAAGGGTCCTTGCCATATCCTCTTCATTACTGAATACCATATCTGTGACTTCGTACATCTCATCCTGACAATCATAGCGATAGGTAGCATCCACCTGATAGCCTACGGCACCGTTGAGTTTTACATCCTCGTCAATCTCCACCGTAATTGTCCTGGTAATATCACTGGGAGAAAGAGCATCGTACACGCCCTTTGACTCAAAATAGGATACTGCTTCTCTGTCGTACACTGCCGCATTGGAAATCACCGCATCGTAGTTAGAATCCATGGAAGGAATATGTACCAGTTCTTTATTACCGATAGAGGTTTCCTCCGGTGCCTCCACCGTTATAAGTGCATCAAAAGAAGTATTCTCCATTTTGATGTTCCGCAGGCAAAACTGATAGGTATCCACATCCGTATTGTAGCTTGCGGTTATTCCACCATCTGTGCTTATCGCATAAGGCTCCGTTCCAGCAAAATGCATCACATTAGCATTCACATCATACCCTGTTTGGGACACCAACCGGAAATTCGTGATGTGCGACGTAATTCCTGCCTCATCCGTCACAGTAACCATTGGATAAACAATCTGCCGCATCAAACTGTCCATGTCCTCTGCCTTAATATTCTCCATCAAATTCTGAGCAAGAGAGGTTGCCTTGTGTGCAAGCTTTGCCTTAGCATTGGTCTTGGCAGCCAGCACAAAGCAACTGTAAAATGCTCCTACCACGATGCTGAGCATGGTAATGGAAACAAGCAGTTCCACAAGGGTTACGCCTTTGTTATTCAATTTTTTCTGATTATTAAAGAATAGCTTTTTTACCTGTTCCATACCATATCCCAATATAACGCGTAAAAGGCATGCGCCATGAGCACATGCCATCACTTCTTACTCTGCGTCCACGTCCTCAGACGACTCAACGGTACCGAAAATGTTATTTG
>JAFTXD010000123.1 GCA_017461775.1 Lachnospiraceae bacterium | reverse complement strand
GATGGCAACCACAGGAACAGAATCCATGTATGCGGTGGCAATACCGGTTACCAGATTGGTGGCACCCGGTCCGCTGGTAGCCATACATACGCCCACCTTACCGGTTGCTCTGGCATAGCCGTCCGCCGCATGGGCAGCGCCCTGCTCATGGCTGGTTAAAATATGATTAATTTCATCACTATGCTTATATAACGCATCATATACATTCAGGATGGTTCCACCCGGATAACCAAAGACAGTATCCACACCCTGCTCTTTTAAACATTCAATAACAATTTCAGCACCTGTTAACTGCATAGGTTCTCTCCCCTTTGTTTATTTCTTGATTTCTAAAACTGCACCACGGTTGCCGCTGGTTACCAACTCACGATAACGTGCCAGATAACCGCTTACTTCCTTCATTACCGGCTTCCAGTTTTCTTTTCTCTTTGCCATTTCTTCGTCAGAAACTAACACATCCAGCGTATTCTCAGGAATATTGATGCTGATAATATCACCTTCCTGTACAAACGCAATGGGACCACCCACTGCTGCTTCCGGGGAAACGTGCCCGATGGAAGCACCTCTGGATGCACCGGAGAAACGTCCGTCGGTAATCAGTGCCACGCTGGAACCACGACCCCTCCCGGCAATGGCTGAGGTAGGATTTAACATCTCTCTCATACCGGGACCACCCTTAGGGCCTTCATAGCGGATTACTACTACATCTCCGGCAACAATCTTACCACCAAGAATCGCAGCAATAGCATCCTCTTCACAATCAAATACTCTCGCAGGACCCTGATGCACAAGCATCTCCGGTACAACTGCAGAACGCTTTACAACACCGCTGTCCGGTGCCAGATTACCCTTTAAGATAGCAATTCCGCCGGTTTCAGAATATGGATTTTCCACCGGTCTGATAACCTCAGGATTCTTATTTACGCAGCCTGCAATGTTCTCTCCTACGGTTTTTCCGGTTACGGTGAGACAATCCAGATTCAAAAGATTTTTCTTGGTCAGCTCGTTCATTACCGCATATACACCGCCTGCCTCATTCAAATCCTCCATATAGGTAGGACCGGCAGGTGCTAAATGGCAAAGGTTTGGAGTCTTTGCAGACAATTCATTGGCAATATCAAGATTTAAGTCAACGCCTGCTTCTCTGGCAATCGCCGGAAGATGAAGCATGGAATTGGTGGAGCATCCCAGTGCCATATCTACCGTAAGAGCATTCATAAATGCTTTCTCTGTCATGATATCACGAGGCTTAATATTCTTTTCCACAAGCTCCATAATCTTCATACCTGCATGCTTTGCAAGGCGGATTCTCTCAGAATATACTGCGGGGATGGTTCCGTTGCCGCCAAGTCCCATACCAAGAACCTCAGTTAAGCAGTTCATGGAATTTGCAGTGTACATACCGGAGCAGGAGCCACAGGTAGGACAAGCCTTCTCTTCAAACTCACATAATTTTTCCTGAGTCATAGTTCCCGCAGCCACGCTTCCTACAGCCTCAAACATAGAAGAAAGACTGGTCTTGTGACCATCGATTCTACCTGCCAGCATAGGACCGCCGGATACGAAAATGGTAGGAATATTTAATCTGGCAGCAGCCATGAGTAAGCCCGGTACATTCTTATCACAGTTGGGTACACATACCAGACCATCAAAGCCATGAGCCATAGCCATACATTCGGTACTGTCTGCAATCAGGTCTCTGGTAACCAGGGAATACTTCATTCCCACATGACCCATAGCAATACCATCACATACCGCAATTGCCGGGAACACTACCGGCATACCACCTGCCATAGCTACACCCATCTTTACGGCATCTACAATTTTATCCAGATTCATATGACCCGGCACGATTTCGTTATAGGAAGAAACGATACCAATCATGGGGCGTCTTCTCTCTTCCTCTGTATAACCCAAAGCATTAAATAAACTTCTGTGTGGCGCCTGGGAATTGCCACATTTTACTGCATCACTTCTCATGATAAACCTCCCTGTATCTTACGTCTTACTGAATTCTCTCTACCAATAAATCACCCATTTTGGTGCATCCTACCTTTTCGCAGCCCTCTGACCAGATATCTCCTGTACGATAACCATCCGCAAGTACCTGCTTCACAGCCGCTTCCACAGCATCTGCTTCCTTGTCAAGGTCGAAGGAATAACGAAGCATCATTGCTGCGCTTAAAATAGTTGCAATAGGATTTGCAATATCCTTTCCGGCAATGTCCGGTGCGGAGCCATGACTGGGCTCATATAAACCAAACTTGGTATCGTTTAAGCTGGCACTTGCCAGCATACCAATGGAACCGGTGACCATACTGGCTTCGTCAGACAAAATATCTCCAAACATATTCTCGGTTAAAATCACATCAAACTGTGCCGGGTCTTTCACAAGCTGCATTGCACAGTTATCTACTAACATGTGCTCATATGTAACTTCCGGATAATCTTTTGCAACCTCTTCTACCACAGCTCTCCAAAGTCTGGAGGAGTCAAGTACGTTGGCCTTATCCACGCTGGTTACCTTCTTATTACGCTTCATGGCAATATCAAAGCCCTTGATGGCGATACGACGGATTTCGTTCTCATCATAGGTAAGGGTATCGATGGCCTTGCGCACACCGTTCTCATTTACCGTCTTTCTTTCCCCAAAGTAAAGTCCGCCGGTGAGTTCACGCATAATCATCATATCAAAGCCCTTGGCACTGATTTCCTCTTTTAAGGGACAAGCTGCAGCCAGCTCATCATATAAAACCGCTGGTCTTAAGTTAGCAAATAAATTAAGAGCCTTGCGAATCTTTAAAAGTCCCGCTTCCGGTCTTAAGGATGGCTCTAATTTATACCATGGAGAGGTAGTGGTATCACCACCGATAGAGCCCATCAGCACTGCATCTGCAGCCTTTGCGGTAGCAATCGCCTCATCCGTAAGAGGTACACCATGCACATCGATGGAGGCACCTCCCATAAGGATATCTGTATACTTCATCTCGTGACCGTATACTGCAGCCACCTTATCTAAAACCTTTTTTGCCTGTGCTACGATTTCCGGTCCGATACCATCTCCGGGAATACAAGTAATATTTAATACCATAACATTTTTTCTCCTTTTTTACTACACTTTTTAACAGTTTAGCACAACAAAGGGTATTCTTCAAATACATATTGTTTATATTTGTCATAACCTATTGTTATAAGTCATAAAAAAACCCGGCTCATG
>JAFTXD010000122.1 GCA_017461775.1 Lachnospiraceae bacterium | reverse complement strand
TTCATTTCCGGGCTTTGGCAGATTCATATCTTTGGGGAAGGCAATACGAGAACTACCGCGGTATTTTTCATTAAATATCTTCGGACGCTGGGATTTGATGTACAGAATGATATTTTTGCAGAGAATGCATGGTATTTCAGAAATGCTCTTGTTCGGGCAAATTATAATAATCTAAAAAAAGGAGTTCATGAAACTACAGAGTATTTGGAGTTATTTTTAAGGAATCTTCTGCTGGAGGAAGATAATGAGCTCAAGAATCGAGAAATGCATATCAGTGGTGAATTATAGAATTGATTAAGGAGAAGAACCATGAAAGAGATTAAAAACTATCACGCAAGCAAGTACGACACCGAGGCGTACAAAGAATTGGAAGAAGGCATCTATGAAACCATGGATGAGGATGATGAGGCACTTTATGTGACTTCTCTTTCCTTTGTGCAGGAGCCGGAGCTTTCGGAGGGAGAGAGCGCGGCAGACATTTCCCAGTATCCCTTAGAGGATCTTCTGGATAAGTTTTACTGCCATATCTCCGATTTTTATGAGGAATTAAACAGTGAGGATTCCCAGGTGTGCTATCAGGAGTTTGCCAGCCCGGAGCTTGTGGATGTGCAGAATCTGCGTTCCATTATCGGGAAGCATGTATACAACAAGGAAGAGGGCGATATGGTAAAGCTGGTGATTGAGTAGGGAATACAACAAGTAATTGCGTTCTTTTCCGGTTTATAGTAAAATGTTACTAGATACAGCTGGAAAGGAGGCAGTTATGGTTAATTTATACATGTATGTGTTGACACTGATTTCCATGATTTTTGCCGGCCTTTTAGCATTTCGAAGTAATCATGTAAATCGATATAAGAATAAGTTTTACATGTTGAGTGTTGCCTTTAATACCATTATTCTTGCGTCGGAAATGGTCAGTGAGTTTGCAGAAATGTACAATTGGCGTATAGCCAATATACTGACGAATGTGGTTACATATACCCTTTGCCCATCGGTGACCTATTGTCTCTTTATGATGAATGCAAAGAAGTGGGGGACGAAGGAAAAGCTGATGATGATTCCCGGGCTTATCGTAGCCTTGGGAACACTGACTACCCAGTGGACGGGCTTCGTATTTTATGTGGATGAGAATAATGTATATACCAGAGGTTCACTATTTACCTGGGCGCTGGTGGTAAGTGGTGCTTATTTCTGTTGCGTAATCTTTACCTCCTATCGGGAGTATCGTGACGCGGATTTGCAGGAGAAGCTGTATTTGCTGGGCATTTTTGTTGTGGCGGCTGCCGGTGTGGTGATTCAGCTGGTGAATACCAACATTCGTTCCATGTGGCCGACAGTGGCGATTACGCTGCTTTTGTATTATGTTTTTACGCTGGAGATGAGTGCCAAGTACGATTTCCTTACCGGCGTGCGTAACCGTAACGCATATGACCAGAAGAGAGAGAAGCTGAGTAATCATCATAGCTATGGATTGGTGATTTTTGATATTAATGGGCTGAAGACCATCAATGACCAGCTTGGTCATCATCAGGGAGACCAGTTGATTTCAGAGGCTGCAAGGATTCTGGTGGATACCTTCTGGGGCTATGGTAAGATTTACCGCATCGGTGGGGATGAGTTTGCTCTTGTGTTTGAGAAATGTGATAGGGAAACCATCAACGCCAGAATCGGTGTGATGGAGACCATGATTGCCAAGGAAAATCAAAGTAAGAGCGACTGGAAGATTTCCATATCTTATGGTGTGGAGATTCATAAGTCCGATGACAAGAAGACCTATGAAGAGGTTTTTGAAAATGCGGACAATAAAATGTACGAAATGAAGCAAAATTATTATAAAGAAAAAGCAGGTAAATAGCCTGCTTTTTTCTGGGAAAGGAAGTAGTATGGAAGCAAAGGAAATGTTAAAAAGGGTAGACCATACCAAGCTGCAGGCCTATTGTACCTGGGAGGAAATCAAGGTGCTTTGTGAGGAGGCCATAGAGTATCAGACGGCATCTGTCTGTATTCCACCAGCTTACGTAGAGAGGGTGCATCAAACCTTTGGAGAAAAGATTAATATTTGTACTGTCATTGGATTCCCGCTGGGATATCAGGTCTGTGAAGCGAAGGTGTGCGAAGCAAAGACCGCCATCTCTCAGGGCTGTAATGAGATTGACATGGTAATCAATATTACGGATGTGAAGAACGGGGATTTTGCCAAAGTTGAAGCAGAGATTCGTACCATCAAAGAGGCTTGTGGTGACCATATTTTAAAGGTTATCATTGAAACCTGTTATCTGACGGAGGAAGAGAAAATTAAGATGTGTCAGGTGGTGACGTCTGCCGGTGCGGATTATATCAAGACTTCTACCGGATTTGGAACCGGTGGGGCTACCGTAGAAGACATTAAGCTTTTTATGGAACATATCGGCTCAGGCGTGAAGATGAAGGCTGCCGGTGGTGTATCCACCATGGAGGATTTGGAGGCATTTATAGAGCTGGGATGTGAGCGTATCGGTACCTCCAGAGCGATTGGATTATATAAAGGACAGGAAACGAAAGGCTATTAGTATGATTAAAAAAAGATTGGAACAGTTAAGAGAAAAGATGGCAGCTCAGGGCATTGATTTTTATCTGATGCCCACTGCGGATTTTCACAATAGTGAGTATGTGAATGATTATTTTAAGGTAAGAGAGTTTTTCTCTGGCTTTACCGGCTCCAATGGTACCCTTGTGGTGTGGCAGGAGGGGGCGGCTCTTTGGACCGACGGAAGGTATTTTATTCAGGCGGAGCGCGAGCTGGCAGGCTCCGGTATAGAGTTGATGCGTATGATGCAGGAGGGAGTTCCTACCATTGCGGAATTCTTGGAGCAGAACATGCAGGAGGGACAGACCCTTGGCTTCGACGGACGCTGTGTCAGTGCACAGAGCGGCATGGAGTATGAAAAAACACCGAGAGAGAAAAAGATTTCCTTCGTTTATGAGGTAGATTTGGCAGAAAAGCTTTGGGAAGAGAGACCGCCCTTTCCCTGTGGACAGACGTTTGTCATTTCTGACCAGGTGGCAGGTAAGGCGATTGCAGAAAAGCTTTCTCAGGTAAGAGCGCAGCTGAGAAAGGATAAAGCAGAAAATCTGTTTCTTGCCAAGCTGGATGATATCATGTGGCTGTACAATATCCGTGGCTGCGATGTGGAGTGCAATCCGGTGGCTCTTTCTTATACCTACATTACCATGGAGGAGTGCTATTTATTTATCCAGAAGAATGCCTTGACCAAAGAGGTGGAGACGCACCTTAAAGAGAATGGTGTCCTGGTAAAAGAGTATGATACCGTATGGAGCTTTTTAGAGAGTTTGGAGCCGGGGCAGAAGATTTCTCTGGATAAGAGAAATGCCAGTTTCCGTGTCTGCAAGGTGCTGGAGAAGCAGAAAATTATAGAAGAATCCAGTCCTACGGAGCTTTTGAAGGCAAAGAAAAATCCTACAGAATTAAAATACATACAGGAGATTTATTTAAAGGACAGCGTGGCGGTAACCAAATTTATTTACTGGGTGAAGAACGCTATCGGAAAGCAGACTATCACGGAGCTGGATGCGGCAGAGTATATGGATAATCTGCGCCGGGAGATTCCGGAATTTATCGATTTATCCTTCCCCACCATCTCTGCATATGGTCCCAATGCGGCAATGATGCATTATGAGGCTACGGAGGAGAGTCATGCAGTGCTGGAGCCAAAGGGGATGTTGCTTGTTGACTCTGGTGGTCAGTACATGGGCGGTACCACGGATGTGACAAGAACCATCGTACTTGGCGAGATTTCTGATGAGGTGAAGAAGCATTATACCCTGACAGCTGCAGGTATGCTGGAGCTTACCCACGCGAGATGGATTTACGGCTGTACCGGAAGAAACCTGGACATTCTGGCAAGAAAGCCCCTTTGGGATATGGAAATCGATTATCAGTGCGGCACCGGACACGGTATCGGTTATATCCTGAATGTACATGAGGGACCCCAGAATGTGAGATGGCGTTTTGCCCCGGGTACCAAGGAAGCTGTCATTGAAGAGGGCATGGTGATTTCCAATGAGCCGGGAGTATATGTGGCCGGAAGTCATGGTATCCGTATTGAGAATATTGTGGTTGCAAAGAATGACAGTAAGAATGATTACGGACAGTTTATGCACTTTGAAACCCTTACCTATGCACCCATCGATTTAGAGGCAATCCAGGTCTCCCTCCTTACTCCAAAGCAGAGAGAGTACCTGAATGAGTATCATAAGACGGTATATGAAAAGGTATCTCCATTCCTAAACGAAGAGGAGAAAACGTGGCTGTTAAATGCCACAAAAGAAGTGTGATAATATTGGGAAGTTTGTGAAAATAAAATAAATTTAAGTGGGATTTATTGACTTTTATTTTAATTTAAGAGATAATATCTTTGTGTAAGAATCGGAATGTAACCGATTACATAGAGAACTCAAGGAGGACATATTAAATATGGCAACAAAAGCTTATTATCCAATTAACGAAATTGGTGCCGGAAAAGTTGGTTTTAGCAAGACCCGTTCCATTATCGAAGCTGCTTTCTACGGAAACAACGTAGTAAAGGTTAACACCTTAAAGGAAGCTTATGAATTAGCTAAGAATTCTCCAGGTACTGTAGTAACAGATATGCCTGTAAAGGACGGAGAGACCTTCGGTCTTGAGAAGGACGCTAAGGTTTTATTATTCAACGATGGTGCAGTAACCGGACGTTACGCAGCAGCTCGTCGTATCAAGGGAGAGCCGGGTGTTGACGAAGCTAAGCTTGACAAGGTTGTTATGGACGCTGTTTATGAGACTCGTTGGAAAACTATGTATCATGCAGAGTGTTTCGTAGGTCTTGATCCAGAATTCATGGTAAAGGCTCACCTTTTAATTCCAGAAGGAGAAGAGAACATCCTTTACAACTGGATGATTAACTTCCAGTATATGTCTGACGAGTATGTTAAGATGTACACAAATTCTAAGATGGTTGGCGACGGTAACGAGGCAGATATTTATATCTTCTCTGATCCTCAGTGGGTTCCTGGCAACAGACCTGATGTTGACTACAGCTGCTTAAGCGATCCTTTAACTCTTTGCTATTT
>JAFTXD010000121.1 GCA_017461775.1 Lachnospiraceae bacterium | reverse complement strand
TCTTACGAATCTCCTGCTGAATACCAGCTTTTGCGCAGCTTCTCTTGAAGCGACGTAAAGCGCTATCTAAAGTCTCGTTCTCTTTTACGATTACGTTTGACATGCTTACACCTGACCTCCCTTCAGTCCCTTCAAGCATCTCGACTGATTGGGTTAATATTATTACATAGGACGAACGTCCATATGCACATTTGATATTATAACAAAAAATTCCATACTGTCAACAGTTTTTTGTAATTTTTTGTGGATAACTCTTATAACTGGCCCTCTAAAACCTTTGCGCTTTCCACAATGGCATCCAGAATACCTGCCGGATTCTTACCGCCGGCCTGTGCCATATTAGGACGACCACCGCCGCCACCGCCTACAAGAGCAGCAATTCCCTTAATCAGATTACCTGCATGTGCACCGGCCTTAACTGCTGCATCGGTAGCCATAGCAATCATATTTACCTTACCATCCTGGTTAGAAAGAAGTACTACCACGCCTTCGCCCAGCTTCTCCTTTAACTGGTCGCCCAGGTCACGAAGTGCGTTCATATCTACTCCTTCCACACTGGTAGCTAAGAGCTTCACGCCCTTCACCTCTACCACCTGACTCATAACATCACCAAGGGCATCCTTAGCAGCCTTGCTCTTTAAGGACTCATTCTCAGAAGCAAGTGCCTTCATCTCAGCCATCATGTGCTCTAAACGCTCTACAAGGTTTGCAGGGTTTGCCTTTACCACCTTGGCAGCTGCCTCTACGGTTTTTTCCATGCTCTTATAATAATCAAATACAGCCTTACCGGTTAATGCTTCGATACGACGTACACCTGCTGCCACACCGTTTTCAGATACAATCTTAAATGCAGTAATCACACCGGTGTTACTTACGTGGGTACCACCACAAAGCTCTACGGAGAAATCACCCATAGTTACTACACGTACCTTCTCGCCGTACTTCTCACCAAAGAGTGCCATAGCGCCGGTCTTCTTCGCATCTTCGATGGACATTTCCTGAGTGATAACAGGGATATTCTCTGCAATCTTCTCATTGACCATATCCTCAACCTTCTGGATTTCTTCTGCGCTCATTGCAGAGAAGTGGCTGAAGTCGAATCTGAGTCTCTCACCGTCCACATAGGAACCGGACTGCTCTACATGAGAACCTAAAACCTCACGAAGCGCCTTCTGAAGAAGGTGGGTTGCACTGTGGTTCTTACAGGTATCGGTTCTTAAGGTCTTGTCCACGGATAAGGTCACTACATCGCCCACCTTAATCATACCGCTGACAACCTTACCAATATGTCCTACCTTACCGCCAAGGAGCTTCACAGTATCCTTTACCTCAAAGCTACCGTCTGCGGTAGTAATCATACCATTATCACCATTCTGACCACCCATAGTAGCATAGAACGGAGTCTCCTCTACGATAATGGTTCCCACTTCGCCATCGGTTAATGCATCCACAAGCTCGGTCTCTGTTGTGAGAACGGTCACCTTGGACTGCGCCTCTAATTTATCATAGCCAACAAATGCAGTAGTGATGCTTGGATCGATGGATTCATAAACGGTCACATCCGCACCCATGTAGTTGGTCGTCTTTCTAGCCTTACGAGCCATTTCCTTCTGCTGCTGCATGCATACTGCAAAGCCCGGCATATCGATGGTAAAGCCCTTCTCTGCAAGGATTTCCTCGGTTAAGTCGGTAGGGAATCCGTAGGTATCATATAACTTGAACGCATCCTCGCCGCAAAGCTCGGTCTTGCCCTCTGCAGTCATCTTGTCCATCATCTCTGAGAGAATGGAAAGTCCCTGGTCGATGGTCTTGTCAAACTTATCCTCTTCCTGGGTAAGTACATTTAAGATAAATGCGCTCTTCTCCTCCAGCTCCGGATAACCGTCCTTACACTCGTTAATAACCGTCTGGCTAAGGTTTGCAAGGAACTTGCCCTCGATACCAAGTAATCTTCCGTGACGTGCCGCACGACGGATTAATCTTCTCAGAACATATCCGCGTCCCTCGTTGGAAGGCATAATACCATCGCTAATCATGAAGGTGGAAGAACGGATATGGTCGGTAATCAGACGAATGGATACATCCTTTGCATCGTCAGTCTGATAGGTCACGCCTGCGATATTGCAGATGCGGTCACGAATGGCCTTCATAGTATCAATATCAAATACACTGGTCACATCCTGCACTACTACTGCCAGACGCTCCAGACCCATACCGGTATCAATATTCTTCTGTACAAGCTCGGTATAATTGCCTGCGCCGTCGCTTTCAAACTGGGTAAATACGTTGTTCCATACTTCCATGAAACGGTCGCACTCACAGCCAACCTTACAATCCGGGCTGCCACAGCCGTACTTCTCGCCACGATCGTAGTAAATCTCAGAACAAGGACCACAAGGACCTGCGCCATGCTCCCAGAAGTTATCACACTTACCATTCTCATCACGGTAGAATCTGGTAATCTTCTCTCCCGGAACACCAATTTCCTGTGTCCAGATATCATATGCTTCATCATCCTCACAGTAAATAGAAGGATAGAGACGATCCTCTTCCATTCCAATTACCTTCGTTAAGAACTCCCAGCTCCAAGCGATAGCTTCATGCTTAAAATAATCACCAAAGGAGAAGTTTCCTAACATCTCAAAGAATGTTAAATGTCTTGCTGTCTTACCAACGTTTTCAATATCACCGGTTCTCACGCACTTCTGGCAGGTAGTTACTCTGCGGCGTGGCGGAATCTCCTGACCGGTAAAGTAGGGCTTAAGTGGTGCCATACCGGAATTGATAATTAAAAGTGAATTATCATTGTGTGGTACCAGTGAAAAGCTCTTCATCTTTAAATGCTCCTTGCTCTCAAAGAAATCAAGGTACATTCTACGTAATTCGTTTACACCATATGCTTTCATCGTAAAATCCCTTTCTATACATAGCCAATTCAGAACCAATTCGCAAAACCGCCTCTTCGAGGCTTTCCTTTTGCGAATCCATGGCTTCTCGCCATATAAACTTGTAAAAATCCGCCCTTACAAGCAAGCTTGACAGTCCGTTTTTCACAAATTTGCATGATTCTAAATAATCACACATAATTATATTTTCATTTTGCAGTGTTGTCAAATATTATTCGAATGCTCAGCGTTTTATTTCCCAATGTCCATTCACGCCAGTTCCAACATACTGCACATTCGTCATTTGATTTAAAATTCTTTGCAAAGTGCGAACACTTATATTAAGTTGCTCCGCCATTACTTTTCTGGTTACTTTTGAATTCTCTGCTATTAATTCTAGAATTTTTTCCTGAGTGCCATCCTGAATGCCATCCTGAGTGCCAATTGCACCAACCTGAAGTTCTGCCACTTTTTCAATTGGAATACTGATTTCAAAATTATTATCTTCTACAAATATCGGGATACCTCCCGAATACAGTTTTGTGTATTTGTAGGTATTTCTCATACCAGAACCTAACTCATCTGCATAACCAATCTCTCTAAATACTTTTGAAATAGGTGGATTTTTGGGAAATGGCTCAAATCGATTGAGTTGTAATTCCCCATGCCCATGTGGTAAATTACCATTTCTTGTATACAACCTATCTCTTTCAATTACGAACTGGGCTGTATAACCATTAGAAAAATCCCTGTGTGCCAATATATAATGTGTCTTAAATGCCTCTCGGGTAGCATCCAATAAAGAAAGATCTCCAAAATCCTTCCATCCGATAGCAATGACATTATCATTCAAAAATAGACCATCATTTTGTGTATGTATTCCCCATACAGTGCTTGCCATATCAGCCCTCCCTCTTCACAAAGTCTAACCATAGTACAAAATGTATCAAATTAATGATAACACGAATCTAATGGTACCTCAATTTGTTTTTCTCACATCTTGTGATAGTTATATACTCCTCTCTTACCACCTCAACCATGACCTGAGAGCAGTCCTGCCCCGCCTCTTATTGATGCGCTTTGCGCCTCAATAAGCAGCGTGCCATGCCTTCAAATAGTCTGTAAAATAAAGACAGTTGTCCAAGAATGCAAGCACTCTCGTCCAACTGTCTTTATTTCACAGACTGCTCTCAGTCCATGTATGCACTTTATTCTATCTCACTCATAAACTCTACCAGATTCTCTCTGGCTTCCTTGATATCCGCCCTATCTCCCTTGCGAAGTGCCTCCTCAAAGGCCATCAGGTATCTCTCCACCTTCTTACGCTGCTCCCCAAGAAGCTCCTCGTACATTCTCTCCGCCTGCAAAATCACCAGCCTGTTCTCCTCCTGGTCTCTGGGCTGAATCTTAAGGTAAGAAAGCTCCTCCATGCGGGCCGCAATTTCCTCATCGGTCATCTGGTTGTCGCTTCCCTTGATAATCATTTTCTGGGATTCTCCGGTGGACACTACCTTTACCTGCACCTCCAAGAGGGAGTTGATATCATAGGTATAGGTAACGTCAATGGATTCCTGTCCCTTTGGTGCCTTGGGTACGGTTACATTCAGCTCTCCCAGATATAAGTTATTTCTGGCAAAACGGCTCTCTCCCTGCAGTACTCTGACGCGCACCTTTTCCTGATTGTCACGCACGGTGTAAAGTCTCTCGGTGTGGCTTACGGGAATCACGGTATTTCGCTCGATGATGGGGCAGAAATGACCGTCCTCAAAGCGTCCTTCCTCATATTCCACCACCACCTCGGTGCCTAAGGTAAAGGAACACACATCTGTCAAAATCACTTCCTTCACATCCTGATGGCGCTCCTTCATGGCGGCTTCAATAGCTACGCCCAGCGCCACCACCTCGTCGGGATTCATGGCCTTGTCCGGGAACTTGTGGAACAGCTTTACAAGGAATGAGCGGATAATGGAGAGCTTGGTTGCTCCACCCACCAGTACCACCTTGTCGATATCCTTTAAGGCAAGTCCGGCATCGGATAAGCTTCGCTTCACCGGTTCACGGATGCGCATAAATAAATCCTCACAGGCCTCCTCGTATTCCTTACGGGTAATCTCTGAGGTAAGCTCCTCCTCCTTATACACAAACTGCATGGTCACAGAGTCCTCGTCCCCAAACTGGCACTTAGCCTTCTCTGCGGCGCGGTACAGTCTTGCCTGGTCCTTTAATGACATGGACTGCTTATCCAGCTTCTGCTTTTTCACAAAGATTTTTTCCAGTACTCTGGTGAAATCCTCGCCGCCCAGATAATTATCACCGGCTACGGCACGCACCTCTAAAATATTCTCAAAAAGCTCCAAAATGGACACATCAAAGGTTCCGCCTCCGAGGTCGAAAACCAGAAATCTCCCGTTTCCTTCCTGCTCATATAAACCGTGAGCAATGGCTGCGGCGGTGGGCTCAGAGATAATTCTCTCCACCTTTAGCCCTGCCAGCTCTCCTGCCTTCTTAGTGGCCTTACGTCTCTTATCATCAAAGTAAGCCGGCACAGAGATAATCGCCTCGGTAACCTCCTGTCCTAAGAATACCTCCGCATCCTCCTTTAAGGCCTTCAGTACAAAAGAGGAAAGCTCTTCCGCCTTATACTTCTTGCCGCTGAGCACATAGTCCCTGTCACTGCCCATGCTGCGCTTAAAGGTGGAAGCTACCGTATCAGGATACAAACTCATCCGTTCTCTGGCAGTCTCTCCCACATATACATTCCCTTCCTCGTCCACGCTGACGATGGAGGGGGTTAAATTTTTACCCAATCTATTGGGAATCAGCTTTGGGCCATCTTCTGTAAAATAACCGATAAGGCTGTTGGTTGTTCCCAAATCAATTCCTACTATCATATATTAATTACTTCCTTTGCTTGGCTTTTTAAAACGTAATTTACATCTTGCATAAATCTGGAAGGGATTCTTCTTCTGGAGAGCCTCATAAAGGGCGATTGCCTCCTCTTCCTTTCCCTCCCGCTCCTTTACAAGGGCCTGGGCAGTAAGCTCCTCGATGCAGCAGTTTTCACTACAGAAACGACACATGATACCATCGCAGATGGTCTGGTACGCTGCATTTAAGGACTTCTTCGGATGAAAATAATCCGCCATAAATACCATCCAGCCCCGGTTCTTCTGCTGGTAGAAATATTCATTTTTCTCCTGCGTAAAGCTGCGCTCCATCAGACTGCCAATCTGAACCGCGGCCCACTCGGTCCAGTTGTCATATTCCTCTCTGGACACACCGTCCTCAAATTTAGGAGACACATTTATTACCGAGGTCTTAAACCATTCCTTAAAACTCTTTTTCGTCTCCTTCTTAGGCATATCATTTTTCAGAGCATCCTCATACAGGGTAGCATAAAAGAGAAAATCTGCTAAATCTCCCACAGCGTCAGAAGCCTCGGATTTGCCCTGTATTACCAGGGAAACGCTCTTTTCACAATAGAACTTTGCATCCCGGAAGGCTTTAAAATAATCTCCGTAAAGAATCTCCACCTCTGCGGCTCTTTGGAGGTAATCCTTATACTGCTTTAAAGAGTTTCCTCCCTGGCTCTTTTGATTCACCTGTGCCTCCAGCTCCTTTAGATACTTGCGGGCAAGGACTTCATTATCCAGCTCAATGCATAAGTCCACTGCCAGAAACAGTCCGCTTGCAGTGTTGCTTCCCACATACTTTTCTTTTATCAGTGCCAGTGCACCTTCTAAATTGCCCCCACGGGCCATATTGGTGACGATATCTCTTCTGGTACCCTTCTCCCTCTCCGGGAATCGCTCTACCAGCGAACGGTAAACCTTTTCTGCCTGCTGGTACTCACCCATACGCTCAAAGGTATGACCGCAGTTACCATAGGGGTAAGTATTTGGCTCCTCATCCATGTAACGAATGGACTTATTAAAGCACACCACCGCCTTCTCATATCTTCCGGTGTATTTATAAATGCAGCCCAGATTGTTTAAGGCAAACTGGTCGTAGGGCTGCTCTGACAGAATCTTCTTAAATACCTCCTCAGCCTCTGCGTAGTGCATGGTATCCATGTAAAATCTGCCGATTTCATTTAACAGATAAATGGATGGCGAGCGGTAAAACATGGTCTTTAAGCAATTTAACGCATCCTCATACAGGGTCATATTGCCATCCTGGGTAATGGGATTCTTGTACTGCTTTTCAAACTGCTCCATCTCATCCGGGTATTTCACCTTTTCAAACTCATGGGTGAACTGGTACTCATATGCCTCTAAGAAAATGGATTTTATCTCCGCCTCTTTTGCCTGCTTTAAGATATCCTCCATGTCCTCCTTCTTTTCCAGACAAAGGTACACCAGTGCAATTTCCTCGTAAGGCGCAATATACTGGGGAAAGGCCTTGATACAATACTCACCGAACTGTACCACACCGGCAGCATCCCTTCTTTTGGCAGCAAGCTTTAGCATAATGCTGTATACCGCCTCCACATGGTATTCCTGCCAAATGGCAAGGCACTGGTCCTCACACTCATCGTAGCGTTCCATCTCCAGGAGAATCTGGGCACGCTCCAAATAAACGGATACCTCCAAATCCCCCCGCTCTTCATCCTCTTTTACAAAAGCGATGACCTGGTCGATTTCCTTTAAGGCCTCCTCATAATATTCCTTTTTGGCTCCGCCCATGGCATGATAGGCCTGAATCCTCAGATAATAGGAATCCTTCACTCTGCGGATATCTGACTTCTTATCGTCCCCAGTCTCCTGTGGAAGACGCTCTAACAGTCCCTGTCTCCACACCAGTGCCATTTCTGCGGCCTGCTCGTAAAGGGCCTCCTGCACATAGAGCTTAGCCAGCAAGCCCTTACGCTCTATCTCCCGGCTCTCCGGCACCTTACCTTCAATACTTCTGGCCAGTTTAATTCCCGCGAAATATTCCTCATTCTGAATCAAGCACCAGCCATACTCCATGGCAGAATCGCCATTCTCCGCCATTTCCTCTTTATATCCATCCTTCAGCTCCACATTAATTTTCTGCAGTAGCTGATGGAACTGCTCATCACTACCATACTCCAGCACGATTTCCGCGCATTTCTTGGCCTTTTTGTACTCGCCCGCCTCATAATAAATGTCCGCCAGACGATAATTGGCCATATAGTGCTTGTTGGTTTCTGCCTTAAGCTTCTCATACAGCACCCGGGCCTCTTCGTACTTTTTCAGCTTAAAAAGGCTCTCCCCGCACTGGTACTGCACCACGTCCGCATCACTGTATTTCTCCAATAAAGCATACAGTACCTGCTGCATCTCCTCCAGTCGATTCTCTGCCTCCAGCAGATGCATATGCAGAATATCCAGTACCGGATGATACACATCACATTTCAGACTATCCTCGTAGGCCTGCTTTGCTGCGGACAAATCTCCCTGCTCAAGCAGTCGATAGCCGGAATCATAGTAATACAGGTACTTATCCAAATCCGCATCGTCCTCACATTCGAACATAGCGAAATTCAGATTCTCTCCCTGCTTACACTTATATACGCAGAAATCAATAAACTGCTTCGGGAAACGCTCCTGCAATTTACTGCTGTTTTTCACAATCTGTACTTTATCATCCATCAAGCGCCAGATTTCCGTAGGAAGATAAATATGATTCATCAGAAAAATAAGGAGCTTTTCCTTACACTGCTCTTCCTCATCCAAGGACAGGAATACCTCTTCGTTAAAAAGCTCTTTCCATGCCTCTAAGTCCTGTCTCCCCTTAACGGAAGCATAAAGAGCCTTCACCTTCCCCAGCCACTGACCGGAGGGTGTATCATCCACCTCTTCTGCCGGCTCCTCATCGGGCTGCTTTGCATATTCGCAGGCTTCTTCGTAAGCCTTTCTAAGTCTTTTAAAGCCCTCCGGGTCATCCTCCGGATTCACTGTTTTTAATTTTTTATAATAAGCGGACTTAATCTTGGTCAGGTCCTTCGTTTCTTCCATTTCCAGTATCAGAAAACAATCTGTCATATCTTCTCCCCATATATCTTTGCCACAACAAAGCAAAGAGGCTGTCATACTTTGAAAGCATGGCAGCCTGTTAATTCTAATTCTTAAAACGTGAACTTATCTGCAAAATAAGCTTCAAGGTCAGCAATTGCAACACGCTCCTGCTCCATGGTATCACGGAAACGAACGGTAACCATATTGTCTGTCTCTGACTCGAAGTCGTATGTAATACAGAACGGTGTACCAATTTCGTCCTGACGACGATATCTCTTACCGATATTTCCTCTGTCATCAAATTCACAGTTGTATTTCTTGGAAAGAGTCGCAAATACCTTCTCTGCGCCCTCATTTAACTTCTTAGATAAAGGTAATACACCAATCTTTACCGGTGCCAGTGCCGGATGGAAATGAAGTACGGTACGTACATCACCTTCGCCGATTTCTTCCTCGTCGTATGCTGCACAAAGGAAAGCTAAAACCACACGGTCAGCACCTAAAGAAGGCTCTACAACGTAAGGTACGTACTTCTCCTTCTTCTCATCATCAAAGTAACTCATATCCTCACCGGATACGTTCTGATGCTGTGTTAAGTCATAATCGGTTCTGTCTGCAATACCCCAAAGCTCGCCCCAACCGAATGGGAATAAGAACTCAATATCGGTAGTTCCCTTAGAGTAGAAGCAAAGCTCCTCCGGAGAGTGGTCACGAAGACGCATCTCATCCTCCTTGATACCAAGAGAAAGTAACCAGTCACGGCAGAATGCTCTCCAGTACTGGAACCATTCCATATCGGTACCCGGCTCGCAGAAGAACTCTAATTCCATCTGCTCAAACTCTCTGGTACGGAAAGTGAAGTTACCCGGAGAAATCTCGTTACGGAAGGACTTACCAATCTGTCCGATACCGAAAGGAATTTTCTTACGGGAGGTTCTCTGTACATTCTTAAAGTTTACAAAGATACCCTGTGCAGTTTCCGGTCTTAAGTAAATAGTGTTCTTCGCATCCTCGGTTACACCCTGGAAGGTCTTGAACATTAAGTTAAACTGTCTGATATCGGTAAAGTTGTGCTTTCCACAGCTGGGACAAGGAATATTCTTCTCTTCTACAAATTCCTTCATCTGCTCCTGAGTCCATGCATCCACGCTCTCCGTTAAGGTGATGCCGTTCTCCGCACAATAATCCTCGATTAACTTATCTGCACGGAATCTTTCCTTACATTCCTTACAGTCCATCAAAGGATCGGAGAAGCCGCCCAGATGTCCGGAAGCCACCCAGGTCTGAGGGTTCATTAAAATCGCACAGTCCACACCTACGTTGTAAGGATTCTCCTGTACGAACTTCTGCCACCATGCCTTCTTTACGTTATTCTTAAGTTCTACACCAAGATTACCATAATCCCAGGTATTTGCCAGACCACCATAGATCTCGGAACCCGGATATACGAATCCTCTTGCTTTTGCCAGTGCAATAATTTTATCCATTGTCTTTTCCATAATCATTCTCCTAAACTTTATTTCATCATAATATATTTAAGCCCGGTGTATTCACCTTCTGCTAAAATTTTCCCCGGCACACGGATATCTACCTCATGACTGCAGATAAATATCATCTTCTCGCCATAGTCCATTAGCTTCTCATCACTGAGAACCACTTCTTTCTTCGTGTCTGTAAGTCTCCCCGATAGGGCCCACCCGGCGCCCATAGCTTCGGCTACCGTACCGTAAAAAGCGTCTACGTTGTAATATGCCGCATAGCTCTTGGCATTGGCAAACTCCATAATCAGTGCCACCTGCTTACTGTCCGGCCAAACCTCAGCTCCGGAAATCACCAGCTCTGGCTCCGTAGAAAAGTTCATTTCCTCACTGAACTTCTCCGCCTCTGTCATGGCCATGGCGGCAAGCTCCTGGGCATCATAGTAATCCTTATCAAAGGAATCCACCAGATAGGAAATCAGCTTTCCCTCCTGGGTGACTACCACGGCATTCCCGGTAATGGGCAACTCTTCTGCTTCTTCTGCCTGACACCCGGTAAAGGTAAGGACCAAGAGAGTCATGGAGGCAAGTAAAAGACCGGCTTTTTTTCTTTTGCCCAAGTATTCTTTTTTCATAGAACTCCTCTTCCTCTCTAAAATTACTGATTGAAATATTATATAGGAAACAAAACGGATTTTCAACCTAGAGTTTGCAATATTTCCAGACTTTTAAATTCTTTATCCATATATTTGTCCCGATAATAAGCTGCTGCGCGCCCAAGTTCTTCTAAAACCCGGTCGCTTACCTTAAAAGTATACAACTTTTCCACGGAACTTTCCACTATGTAGGAAAGAGCATACGTGGTAGATTCTTCCAAAGTCCAGGAGGTGGGAATCCCTGGGAATTCCCCATTTACCACAATGCTCTTAATTTCAAATACACTCTGAATCAGTGGATTAGGGATATTCTCCGCACAAAGCGCCCGCAGAGACTGATAGAGGAGCTTTAACATCTCCCGCTCATCATTGTTCTCTCTGGTATAATAGTCCGCAATTTCACAGAAGTACATCCCATAATAAGCTCCCTCATAATCCAGGCGAAGGGGTTCAAAATAATTCTGAATGTCCACCTCCGCCACATTATATGAGTTCTTTCCCTCATACAGCTTAAAGCTGCCGAAGGAGAAAGGATTGGTCGCGGAAGATAATCTGCTGCCGGGCTTCCTTGACCCCCGGACAAAAGCCGATATCTTCCCCCGCTCCTTGGTTAAAAGGCAGATCCGCCTGTCGTACTCACCCACAGGCGTCTGCTTGAGTATAATTCCCGTTACTATTACAAATTCCTGCATCTGGTTCTCCCTGCGCTGCGCACCCTGCATATCTTAGGTAATCATCTACCCGCCCGGAACTTTCAAACCGCTTCCAATCGTCAAAACGCGAATTATCCAAAGTCTCCATTTCCTGCGCCCCCTTTTCCTTACGTCTGGTAATAGGGTTAACAATTTGGATGAAAACTATTCGCGAATATCGCTGGGATTATATCCGAAATTCTTCATGAGAAAATCGCTGTCGCGCCAGTCTTTTTTCACCTTTACCCACAGCTGCAGGTTGGCCTGGCATTCGATTAAATCCTCGATTTCGGGTCTGGCCTTGGAGCCAATCTTCTTTAACATGCTGCCACCCTTACCAATGATAATTCCCTTGTGGGAATCCCTCTCACATACAATGGTAGCGTCGATATCGCAGATATGTCCCCGATATTTCATACTGTCAATGCTTACTGCAATCCCATGAGGAATCTCCTCCTCAAGGAGTCTGAGTGCCTTCTCACGAATCAGCTCTGCCACAATCTGGCGAATGGGCTGGTCGGTGATAGTGTCCTCGTCGTAGAAAGCATCTCCATAGGGAAGATATTTCATAATACAGGAAATCAGGACGTCCGTATTATCTCCCTTTAAAGCAGATACCGGTACGATTTCCGCAAAATCCAGCTGGGTTCTGTAGGCATCGATAAACGCCAGAATCTCTTCCTTTTTCACGGTGTCGGTCTTATTGATTACCAAAATCACCGGTATCTTCGTCTTTTTCAGCTGCTCAATAATGTGCTGCTCTCCTGCGCCGATGTAGGTGGTGGGCTCTACCAGCCACAAAATTACATCCACCTCGGAAAGAGTCCTCTCCGCCACACCAACCATGTAGCTGCCCAGTTTATTCTTTGCCTTGTGAATACCCGGAGTATCCACAAACACAATCTGCCCTTCCTCAGAAGTATAGACGGTCTGGATACGATTTCTGGTGGTCTGGGGCTTTTTGCTGGTGATGGCTATCTTCTGCCCGATTAACTTGTTCATAAGTGTGGACTTCCCTACATTAGGCCGTCCAATCAGAGTTACAAAACCCGATTTAAAGCTTTTGTCATTACTCATTCTTTCCCTGTCCCTCATTTTCTTTTGTCAAAGCAGCTTCCTGCTTTTTCATGCGAATGGTTCTTTTCTTGATTTTTTTCAAAACCAGTACCACTACTATAATCACTACAGCCCAAATAAGCAAGTATGGAATATTTACTACAAACCAGATAAAGGCTTCCGTAATATCATATACGATATCGTCAATACTCTCTGCAAATCCGCCGGTGATACGCTCCCATACGGTCTCTTCCTTCACAGGAGTCAACTCCTTCACCTCATCTATGTACAAATATACCGTGCTGTAGGTTACCTTATTATCATAGGTCCGAAGCTGGGATTCCATGCTCTCAATCTGATAGCGGATATCGGAAAGTCTGTTCTCCAGGGTAATGATATCCTCAATGGTATCTGCCTGTTCAATCAACTCAAGTAATCTTTCCTGTTCCGCCAGAAGCACTTCCTTGTGGCTGGACAAATCCACATACTGCA
This sequence comes from Lachnospiraceae bacterium, assembly GCA_017461775.1. Classification (GTDB taxonomy): domain Bacteria; phylum Bacillota; class Clostridia; order Lachnospirales; family Lachnospiraceae; genus Acetatifactor. Next base: position 21,903 of record JAFTXD010000121.1, on the reverse strand, counting down.
GAGTCACATCATCCACATTTTCAGAATGTCTCACCACATTACTGATCGCGGAGATTTCCTCCAGGAAAGCATCCAGACTTTCCTGAGGAATACGTAAGGTCATATTGGCATTGCGGCTGCTTCTATAGCTGCTGTAGGCACTGCCGTTGTAGGTCTCCATATTCTCGATATAACCGCCCAGTGACTTCACTTTATTTTCCACAGCTGCCAGAAGATTATCGTACTCCTTGGTCTCCACGGACATGTCCACGGTCTTAATCAGCTTCCGGTCCGTCAAGGCGGTGGTCTGGCTGCCGCTGGCCTCCTCCGTCACCTCCATGGAAGTTCCGTCCGAAAATCCCATCTCGGAATCATACATCGTCTCCGGGGCGGCAGCGGATGTGGACATCTCTGCCTTTGACTCATTCCAAGCAGAATCCGTCGCCGCTGACCCACCGCAGGCAGATAATCCCAGCGCCAGTACCATTGATAACACTAATAATTTGATTTTCTTCTTCATAATGAACCCTCCTTATATAGGTTTATACCTTTGTACCTTTTAAGTCGCATTATAAAGGCCCGTATTACACCACTCTGACATTTTCTTCAAATTTATAGCAGATTTTCCACATTCATGAATAAATCGGATGCCTCTTTAATTTTCTCTGCATTACCTACGGTACAGAAATACTCATCGCTCATCATGGCTTCCACGTACTTAGACAGACCTCTGATATCCTCACAGGTAGCAGAAAGCATCTCATCACGCTCCTTCTGCAGCATTTCCTGAGTAATACCGGTCATATAGGCGCTTAAAGAGAACAGACCATAGCCCTGAGGGTTCATGGGTACATCCAGATCGCTGATGGCACCGATTAAATACTGGGTCATGGTTCTTTCATCCAGCTTCACCTCTGCAATAGCCTTGGCTGCGCCTTCAAATACCTCCACTGTCTTTTTCAGGTTGGGGTCACGATAGGATACAAAACCGCCGTCCCCACCCTTTCCGAAGGAGCACATACAACCGTAAGCGCCACCTTTCACACGGACATTGTTCCAGAGGTAATCATAGCCCAGCAGTACCTTTAAAATGCGGAGTGCTCCGGTGTAGGGAAGTCCCTTCTTTTTAAAATTACCACCCCTTGCCACGTACTGTACCTGGCCGGAGGTCATAAAGCCTTCATTCTTTTTCTCATAAGTCGGTACAAAATGCTCCGCTTCCACAGGCTCTGTGTAAAGAGAATTAGCAAAGGACTCTGCCACCTTTTCCACCTGGGCGTAGCCTTCCTTGGTACCCACAAAGTCTATCATCAGATTTTCCCTGCGGAAAATCAGCTTGGCCAGCTTCTGTAGCTTGGCAGTAATGTTTTCCTGCTCCTGTGCAAAATTATCATTCAAATGACAAATCAGACGATAGAAGGGAATACCATTCATGATTTCGCTAAGCTGTGCAGATGCGCTTCCGTAAGAGAGTGCACGTCCCATAGCCACACTGTGACCACTGCTTATCATCTGGGCCTGCATACGGGACTTTCCTTCTGCCAGAATCTCCCGAAGGCGCACGCCATCGGTCATGTCCGAAGTCATAATCATCTCCCTCATCAGCTCTGCCATCACCGGAATATTCTCATACAGCGCCTTCCCCTTCATTTCAAAGGTCAATGTGTATTTATTTAGGTCATCCACGTTGATATACACATTATTTACAGGTACGATTCCACCGGTCTTGATATTCACTTCATTGAATAAATCACCATATTTGTAATTCTCTGTATTCAGCTCTCCCAGTACACCCTTTAAAAGACTGATGTAGCCTATCAGCTCCTCTGATACATTCTCCACCTTAAACATCATGCGCAGATAACCGATACCTGCGGTAAACATATCATGGAAAAGAACCGGGATATCACCGATACGGCGTTCCTCATTCACCAGCTCTTTGGCATTTTTTCCGATATCCTCTCTGGTAAGCATGGGAATCTTCGCCAGACTCTCCGGAGTATCCTCACTGTCCTGATATTCCTCTAAGGCTGCGGTTTCTTCCACAATACGCTGCTTCTCTTCCCGGGACAGGCTGTCTTTATACTGTGCCAGCTTCTCCTTCAGCTTCCGGTCATTTTCTGCGGTAAGTCCCTTCCTCGGCTCCAGAATTACAATGGATTTATGAGGATTGTCCAGCAGATATTTCTGCACAAGCTTCTCAAAATATCCCTCTTCCACTGCCTGACGCATCTTTTTATAGGTCTCATTCTCCTCCAGATGCATAAACGGCTCCTTGTCATCATAGAGCCAGCTGTCCAGTGCTGTCAGACCATAAATCAGTCCCTTAGGATAGGAGCCGAAGTCTGCCTCACGATACTTGAACTCAAAATAATTGATTCCGGCAAGAAGTGCCTTTTTATCCATCCCCTTTTCTACCAACTCGGTCAGAACCTCACGGATAATACCCAAAAACTCCTGCTCTCTGGTGAGGGACGCATCCTTTGCAATAATACTGAATACCGGCTGTTTTAAACCATTGTCATACATACTGTACACATCGGCGCCGATTCCCTTCTTCACCAGTGCCTCCTTTAAGGGTGCACCCGGTGCAGAACAAAGAGCATAATCCAATACTTGAAAAGCCACATATAAGTCCTTATCCAGATTGTCTCCCACTGACATATTTAAGGATAAATAGCATGCATTTTCTTCATCCTCTTCCTCACTGATGGGGAACTGTTTCACAATACGCCTTGTCTCTTCAAAAGCCTTCTGACTTGCGATTTCACTTTCCACGGTAATTGCTTCGAAAGCAGACAAATACTGCTTGTCTAAAAACTCCAGCCGCTCTTCCATATCCATATTTCCATAAAGGTAAATGTAAGAATTGGAGGGATGATAATAGGTTCTGTGGAAATCCAGAAACTCCTCGTAGGAAAGCTCCGGGATCACCGCCGGGTCACCACCGGACTCCGTTCCATAGGGAGTATCCGGGTAAAGGGAATTCATAATCTCTCTTACCAGCACATCATCCGGGGAAGAAAAAGCTCCCTTCATCTCATTATAAACCACACCATTGATGGTCAGCTCCTCCTCAAGGCTTTCCATGGAGTAATGCCAGCCCTCCTGCTTAAAAATCTTATCCGTCAAATAAATATTTGGATAAAATACCGCATCCAGATATACATGCATCAGGTTCTTAAAATCCTTGTCATTGCAGCTCGCTACCGGATACACGGTCTTATCCGGGAAAGTCATGGCATTTAAAAAGGTATTCAAGGAACCCTTTGCCAGCTCAATGAACGGGTCCTTAATAGGAAACTCCTTAGAGCCGCAAAGCACCGAATGCTCCAGAATATGTGCCACACCGGTGGAATTTTTTGGCGGGGTTCTAAAGCCCACGTAGAATACCTTGTTCTCGTCCCCATTTTCCACCAGTGCCACTCTGGCTCCCGTTTTTTTATGTTTTAAAAGAATCCCCTCCGAATTAATATCCGGCATCGCTCTTCTTTCCAGCAGTTCATATGCATCATGCTTATTAAAACTCATACCAAAACCCCTCTTTTATTGTATTTATACTGCAAACGACATTAATGCCAGCTTGCCAAAGACAACCTCCTGAACCAGAATTTCCCCATCCTGCCTCATCTCCAAATATTTGTCCAACGGTACATTCTCCGAAATATACTTCTTGGAAGTCTTCCCGAAAATATTCTTTTGCATCACCGGTTTGGATATTTTCAGTTTGATTTTCAGCTGCTTATAGGTCTTATAAGCCAAATCCTTTTCCATGTGCTGAAAGTGCTCTTCCAGTGTAGTATCACCGGATAACTCCGGCATTATGTAACGCTCGAAAATAGTACGCAGCTTAAAGGCCACATCCTCATTTTCCAAAAGCTCTCCATAGGTATATTTTGCCCCCAGATAAATAAAGGAAGTGTCCACCATCACGTATTTGTAATCTTCATAGGTCTGTATCTTCATTTTTAATCCTTCTACTCGCTTTCCTCTTCCATATATTCAATCTGGTTACCGGAAAAACGGATGGCCTCCCGGATGTATTTTTCACTCATGCAAGTCTCCGCCGCCAGCTCCTCTACGGTCACCTTGCGGTGTAAATCCTCGGATAATGCCTTGGCCTTTTCCATAACCTTATTTACCTTATCCGCCACCTTCTGGTCCGCTTTTTTCGCATCTACATTTTCTGCGATATATTCCTCCATGGCATCCATGATCATCTTAGCCAGCATGCCCTGAGCCTCGGACGGCTTCTCTGCGCAGCCTACCATGGATACGCCCATGGTCAATGCCACATTGCCCTCACCAATAAGATCCTCTAAAAAGACTCCCATTCCGGTATAAATCTTGGCAATCTCCACCACCTCCGGCAGAAATACCTCTATCAGCTTGGCCTGGGCGTCCACATCCCCTGCCATGGCAGAAATGGTCACTGCTTCCTTCTCTCCCTCAGTCAAAGGCTCTAAAAGTGCCAGCTCGTCCAGATAATCCTGCAAATAATTACGCTCCTCATCAGAGAGATAATCATCCATATTCACCGGCTGGTTGATTCCCACCTTATGCTTCACCAGATAATCGTACACCAGCTGCAGCTGCTCACCGCTTAAATCCAGCTCTGCAAAGGCTTCCTGAACCTGACTTTCCGTAATGCAGTTGCCCTGCTCCTTGGCAAGGGCACGCACCTTCTCTAAGGTCTGTGCAAATAAAAGCTCTCTATTCATTCAAAATCTCCTTCTTCTAAATCACAGTTCACTCTGCGCCATTCGCAAAGGCGGCCTTGCCGCTTTCTCGCTGTTTCACAGCTAACTTTGCTCATGAGATGGCGCTCCTTTCGTCAGTCAAAACGAGCGAATCCTTATGCAAGCATATGCTTCGCTCATCCTGACTGACGTGTGAACTGTTACTTCACATGCTCATGGGTGAACAAATGATTCTGGCAGTATTCATAATTACCATTACACTTGGAACAGTAACGGAATTCCAGATTTTCATTGTCCTCATCGGTCTGACCACAGATAGCACATTTATGGCCGGACATTTTCGGTGTGGCAGTGCGTCTTACCTCGCTGTGGAACTTTGCACGACGCTTCACCTGGGCCGGGGACATATGCAGACTGTTCTTGGAGGTGAGCCAGAATACCAAAAGGGTCACCAGGGAAGCTGCGATGGCACAGCGTTTAAAAATATCGTACACAGGCTGTCCCACGCCCTGCACAAAATCCAGCACCAGATATCCGGCATAGATAAGTCCCATCCACTTCATCTTCACAGGTACCACATACATCAAAAGTACCTCCGCACTGGGGAAGGTTGCCGCAAAGGCCAGCATGATGGACATGTTCACATAGTAGGTACTAAACAGGGTACTTCCGTTCATGAAAACATATTCTGCTGCTTCTTTCGTCGTGATTAAATCCCCATACATGGCATAACAAAGAACCATTGCCACAAAGCTTGCAATAATGGTAAATAAAACACCCGAAAGAATATATACATTGTACCGGTACACACCCCAAGTTCTCTCCAGCGCATTCCCTATAGAATAATAAAAGAACAGCATCAGTATGGTAAATACTCCCAGAGAAGAAGGGGGCACAACAATCCATGTCACCAGTCGCCAGATCTGCCCATGCAGAATTTTATAGGGATCCAATGTCAGCAAAAGGAGCAAATCCTGATTGATAAACTGAATCACATATCCCGCCACATAGCACATAATCAGTATGGCCGTGAGATTGGATATGGCGTATTTTCCGAACTTCTTTTCAAATTTACTCATATACTCCTCCATGAAAAACATAAAAATTCAATTTATTATACCACTTCCCTTTTGTGTTCGTAAATAAAACACTTTCTTTTTCACAAAAATATAATTTCTTTCATAAATTCTTAACCATTTCTAGTACTATGGAGAAGTTGATTTTTCATCCTCATAGGCGTATAATGACCTCGTATGTCAAAATATATAATTAATAAGAAAGTACTTAGACAGGTTTGAAAGAATCAAACCGTGCATGGAAAGGAAACAAATGACGAAAGACTTTACCTTAGGAATTGATATCGGTTCTACTACCGTTAAGATTGCTATTTTAAATGACGCTAAAGAGATTGTTTTTTCTGACTATGAAAGACACTTTGCAAACATCAAGGAGACTCTGGCCGGACTGCTGAAAAAGGCCTATGCTTCTCTCGGAAATATTACACTGCATCCCATGATTACCGGCTCCGGTGGTCTCACACTGGCAAACCATCTGGAGGTTCCCTTTACTCAGGAGGTAATTGCGGTAGCTACTTCCCTTCAGGAGCTTGCCCCGCAGACGGACGTAGCTATTGAGCTGGGTGGCGAGGATGCGAAAATCATCTACTTTGAAGGCGGTAACGTGGAGCAGCGTATGAACGGTATCTGCGCCGGCGGTACCGGCTCCTTTATCGACCAGATGGCATCCCTGATTCAGACCGATGCCTCCGGTTTAAATGAGTATGCGAAAAATTACAAATCCTTATACACCATCGCAGCAAGATGTGGTGTTTTTGCCAAGACCGATATTCAGCCCCTAATTAACGACGGTGCTACCAAGGAGGACTTATCCGCTTCCATTTTCCAGGCAGTGGTAAACCAGACCATTTCCGGTCTTGCCTGCGGTAAGCCCATCCGTGGACATGTGGCATTTTTAGGTGGTCCTCTTCACTTTTTATCAGAGCTCAAGGCAGCCTTTATCCGCACCTTGAAGCTGGATGAGGAGCATATTATCGACACGGACAATTCCCACCTTTTTGCAGCCATCGGCTCTGCCCTAAACGCCAAGCCGGAGGTTTCCTATACCCTGGAAGAAATGGTCGGAAAGCTCTCCTCCGATATCAAAATGGAATTCGAAGTAGAGCGTATGGAGCCCCTCTTTGCAAACAGTGAGGAATACGACGAGTTTGTCACCCGTCACAACTCCCATAAGGTACTTACCGGAGATTTGGAGAATTACCATGGAAATGCTTTCCTTGGTATCGATGCCGGCTCCACCACTACCAAAATTGCCTTGGTAGGTGACGACGGCGCCCTCCTCTACTCCTTCTATTCCAACAATAACGGTAGCCCCTTAGCTACTGCCATTGAATCCTTAAAGGAGATTTACACGCTCCTTCCCGAGGATGTAAATATCGTCCGCTCCTGCTCCACCGGTTATGGGGAAGCGCTGATGAAAGCAGCATTTTTATTAGATGACGGCGAGGTAGAAACCGTTGCCCACTACTATGCTGCAGCATTTTTCAATCCCAATGTGGACTGTATCCTGGACATCGGCGGACAGGATATGAAATGTATCAAAATCAAGAACCAGACCGTTGACAGTGTACAGCTGAACGAGGCCTGCTCCTCCGGTTGTGGTTCCTTTATTGAGACCTTCGCCAAATCCTTAAACTACAGTGTACAGGACTTTGCCAAGGCCGCACTTTTCGCGGAGCATCCCATTGACCTTGGTACCCGCTGTACCGTATTTATGAATTCCAAGGTGAAGCAGGCACAGAAGGAAGGCGCTTCCGTTTCCGATATTTCTGCCGGCCTTGCTTACTCCGTTATTAAGAATGCCCTTTTCAAGGTAATCAAGGTATCCGATGCTTCCGAGCTTGGTAAGGAAATCGTTGTACAGGGTGGTACCTTCTACAATGATGCGGTTCTCAGGAGCTTTGAGAAAATTGCGGGATGTGAAGCTATCCGTCCCGATATCGCTGGTATCATGGGTGCTTTCGGTGCCGCACTTATTGCCAGAGAGCGTTATTCTGAAGAATACGAAACTTCTATGCTGACCTATCAGCAGATTTGCGACTTAAAATTCGATACCAGCATGGCGAAGTGCCGCGGCTGTACCAACAACTGCCGCCTCACCATCAACAAATTCTCCGGTGGCAGACAGTATATTTCCGGTAACCGCTGTGAGCGTGGTATCGGAGGTCAGAAAAATGCCGGAAACGTACCCAACCTGTTTGAGTACAAGTTAAAGAGATACTTTAATTACGAAGCTCTGGAAATCAATGAAGCTCCCCGTGGAGAAATCGGTGTTCCCAGAGTCCTGAATATGTATGAGAATTACCCATTCTGGCACACCTTCCTAACAACGCTGGGCTACCGTGTGGTACTTTCCCCGGTTTCCAACCGTAAGATTTACGAGCTTGGTATTGAATCCATCCCCAGTGAGTCCGAGTGTTACCCGGCGAAGCTTGCCCACGGTCATGTGACCTGGCTGATTAAGCAGGGCATCAAGAAGATTTTCTACCCTGCCGTATTCTATGAGCGAAATGAATTTGATGAGGCAAACAATCACTACAACTGTCCGATTGTTACCTCCTACTCTGAAAATATTAAGAACAATGTGGAAGAAATTACAAACGGTGAAGTGACCTTACTCAATCCCTTCATGTCCTTCTTAAGCGAGGACACCATTGCCCAGTCTCTTATTCAGGAATTTAAAACCATTCCTGCGGAGGAAATCAAAGCAGCGGTACATAAGGCATGGGTAGAACAGGAAAATGCCCGCCAGGATATGCGTGCAAAGGGTGAAGAGGTCTTAAATTACTTAAAGGAAAGCGGCAAGCGAGGTATCGTTTTAGCCGGACGTCCTTACCACATCGACCCGGAAATCAATCACGGTATTCCGGAGATGATTACCTCCTACGACATTGCGGTGCTTACTGAGGATTCCATCTCCCATCTGGCCCAGCCCGAGAGACCACTGATTGTATCCGACCAGTGGATGTACCACTCCCGCCTCTATGCGGCTGCCAGCTATGTAAAGCTGGTGGAAAATCTGGATTTAATCCAGCTCAATTCCTTTGGCTGTGGTCTGGATGCCGTTACCACCGATCAGGTAAATGATATTTTATCCGGCTCCGACAAGATTTACACCTGCCTTAAGATTGACGAAGTAAATAATCTTGGTGCGGCACGTATCCGTATCCGTTCCCTGCTCTCTGCCTTAAGAGTTCGCGAGAGAATGGGCAAGAAGCGTACCATCCGTTCCAGTGCTATTCAAAAGGTACAATTTACCGAGGAAATGCGTAAGAACTACACCATTTTATGTCCACAGATGTCCCCCATCCACTTCGAATTGGTGGGACCTGCCTTTGCAGCCTGCGGCTACAACTTTGAGGTGCTTGATAACGACAACAAGCACTCCGTGGATGTGGGCCTGAAATATGTAAACAACGACGCCTGCTATCCTTCCCTTCTTGTGGTTGGACAGCTGATGGAGGCACTGCTCTCCGGCAAATATGATTTAGATAAAACGGCACTGATTATCACCCAGACCGGTGGTGGTTGCCGTGCTACCAACTACATCGGCTTTATCCGTAGAGCACTGGAGAAGGCTGGCATGCAGCAGATTCCGGTTATTTCTCTGAATCTGGGCGGAATCGAAACAAATCCCGGCTTTGATCTGAATGCGGATATGCTTCTTCGCGTAGCTTTGGCCGCACAGTTTGGTGATATCTTCATGCGTTGTACCTACCGTATGCGTCCTTATGAAGCAGTTCCGGGAAGTGTAAATGCCGTACATGAGAAGTGGAAACAGATGGTAATCGATTACGTATCTGCTCCAAAGGTTAAACTCTCTAAATTTAACAAGATGTGCCGTCAGATTATCGAGGACTTTGATGCCATCGAGCTGAAAGATATTCAAAAGCCCCGTGTAGGTATCGTAGGAGAAATTCTTGTAAAGTTTTCTCCTGCCGGCAACAATCACCTGGTAGAGCTTTTAGAGGCCGAGGGTGCAGAGGCGGTTGTTCCGGATTTGATTGACTTTCTGCTCTATTGCTTTTACAATCAGATTTACAAGGCAGAGCACCTTGGTACCAGCAAAAAAGCAGCCCGTGTCTGCAATCTGGGTATCTGGGCCATTGAGCATATCCTGCGTGGCAGCACTGTAAAGGCACTGAAAAACAGTAAGCACTTTACTGCCCCTACCCCGATTAAGGAAATTGTAAAGATGGCAGAGCCCATCGTAGACATCGGTAACCAGACCGGTGAAGGGTGGTTTTTAACCGGCGAGATGATGGAGCTGATTCATGACCAGGTACCCAATATCGTATGTACCCAGCCCTTCGGATGTCTTCCCAACCACGTAGTTGGTAAGGGTGTTATCAAAGCCATCCGTAAGACCCATCCGGCTGCCAATATCGTAGCTATCGACTATGACCCGGGTGCCAGTGAAGTAAACCAGCTGAACCGTATCAAGCTGATGCTTTCCACTGCCAATAAAAACTTAAAGAAATAACTCTATAAAGGAGATAAAAAGTATGCAAAGAGAAACCATGTGTATCCAGGCCGGATACGAACCTAAAAACGGCGAGTCCCGTATGATTCCCATCGTGCAGAGTACCACCTTTAAGTATGACTCCAGCGAGGATATGGGAAAGCTTTTTGACTTAGAGGCCTCCGGCTACTTCTACACCAGATTACAAAACCCTACCAATGATTATGTAGCAGCAAAGATTTGTGCTTTAGAGGGCGGTAGCGCTGCCATGCTGACCTCCTCCGGTCAGGCTGCAAACTTCTATGCAGTATTCAATATTGCCGGCTGTGGTGACCATGTAATCGCTGCTTCCACCATTTACGGCGGAACCTTTAATTTATTCTCCGTAACTATGAAGCGTATGGGTATCGAATTTACCTTTATTGATCCGGATTGTACCGAGGAAGAATTGGCAGCTGCCTTTAAGCCTAATACCAAGGCAGTTTTCGGCGAGACCATTGCCAACCCTGCCCTTATCGTTTTAGATATTCCAAAGTTTGCAAAGGCGGCTCATGAGCATGGTGTACCTCTTATCATCGACAATACCTTTGCAACACCTATCAACTGCCGTCCTTTCGAGTGGGGTGCAGATATCGTTACCCACTCCACCACCAAGTACATGGACGGTCACGACGCCGCAGTTGGCGGATGTATCGTAGATTCCGGCAAATTTGACTGGATGGCTCATGCGGATAAATTCCCGGGACTTACCACTCCCGATGATTCTTACCACGGTGTAGTATATGCTGAGAAGTTCGGCTTGGGCGGCGCTTTCATTACCAAGTGTACCGCGCAGCTGATGAGAGACTTTGGTTCCATCCAGGCACCTATGAACGCATATTTACTGAATTTAGGCTTGGAATCCTTACATGTACGTATGCCTCGTCACTGCGAGAATGCACAGAAGGTTGCAGAATTCTTAGAAGCTCACCCTATGGTAGAATGGGTAAATTATCCCGGCCTTAAGAGCAACAAATATTACGACCTTGCTCAGAAGATGATGCCAAACGGCACCTGTGGCGTTATCGCCTTTGGTGTAAAGGGAGGCAGAAAGGCGGCTGAGAAGTTCATGGCAGGTCTTAAGGTTGCCATGATTGCAACACATGTTGCGGATGCACACACCTGTGTCCTCCACCCTGCTTCCGCTACCCATCGTCAGATGAACGATGCAGAGCTTATCGCTGCTGGTGTGGGCCCGGATCTTGTAAGACTTTCCGTAGGTATCGAAAATGTAGATGACATCATTGCAGATGTTGAGAACGCCTTAAAGAGTATTTAATAAAAAAAAGGGTCTGTCGCAAAATTCGCGACAGACCTTTTTTTAACCTAATGCCACATCCAAAATCATCATTAAAGAAAATCCTATGGCAAAAAACATAGTTCCAATATTGGAATGCTCTCCCTCCGACATCTCCGGAATCAGTTCTTCCACAACCACATAAATCATAGCCCCCGCTGCAAAGCTTAGCAGATAAGGCAAAATGGGCACCATAATGCCGGACAGCAGAATGGTAATAAGTGCTGCCAGCGGCTCCACTGCGCCGGACAGCGCACCATAAAGAAAGGCTTTCCCCTTCGGCACTCCCTCCGCCTTCAGCGGCATGGAGATAATAGCCCCCTCCGGGAAATTCTGAATGGCAATTCCGATGGATAAGGCAAAAGCTCCCAGAAGCGTAATCTCCGCAGAATCCGAAATAAGCCCGGCAAAAACTGCTCCCACAGCCATACCCTCGGGAATATTGTGCAGTGCTACCGCCAGCACCAACATGGTTGTTCTATCCAGCTTAGTCTTTACTCCTTCCGCCTTGTCACTGCCCATGTGCATATGAGGGGTAAAGGTATCCAGAATCAGTAAAAATACCATACCCAGCAGAAATCCCACCACCGCCGGAATGAAGGACAGCTTTCCCATATGTGCAGACTGATCCATGGCCGGAATAAGGAGACTCCAGACAGAAGCAGCTACCATCACTCCTCCTGCAAATCCGGTCAGTGCCCGCTGCACATTTCTATTCATTTTTCCACCCATCAGAAATACCAGCGCCGAACCCAGCGAAGTACCCCAAAACGGGATTACAATTCCTACAAAAACATTCATTGTCATAATCCTACCTCCTATCTAAATATATGCAGTTAGTTGTAACTAACCACCTAAATATACCATTTTTCCCCGCCTTTTGCAATAATGATATAGAGAAAAGCCATTATCCGCAGATAACAGCTTTCTAACTACTTCAAGCGAAACTCCATATACACCGGTTCATGATCCGAATAAGCATAACCGGTATTAATGTGCTCATATTTTACACACTCCACATTGTCCGATATGATGAAGCCATCCAGAGTAATGGTATACGTCACCTCCGGGTCATAAGGGATATCCGCATTCCGGGAAGTGTCCCACAGTTGCTCCTTCTCCTCCCGGGAAAATGCATCAATGCAGAATGCAAAATGCTCCGGTACCTTTTCCCTCGGAAAAGGATATGCCCAGGAAGCAAAATCACCGTCCACATCCCCGAGAAGCTTTAAATTATGATTATAATCGCCACCTGTAATCACATAGTTTCCCTTGGCGTATTCCTCCTCCATGACCTGGGTAAGAAGACCAATCTGTCCTTCCCTTACCTCCTCATCACTTCCATAGGCTGACATATGTACATTTATGAGTACCAGTTCTTTCCCATTCTCCACCGGAAGACGACTGATGGAGATACATCTGTCCAAATCCACCAGCTTCATCACCGAATCCGATATGGGCAGACTTCTGCGCATCCCTTCTGTCATTTCACAGGCTGAGAACGTGGCTATTCCGGAATTACTCTTTCCATGGGGCTCCAAAAGAGGCACCATCAAATATGCGGAGTCATAATTCACCGCAAAAGTGGACTGCATCTCCCCAAAATAATCGCAAAAAAGCTCATACTGGTTAATGTGATAACTTCTGGTACTGCTTAAGTCCACCTCCTGCAAAAAGAGGAAATCCGGCTCATAGCTCTTCATGAGCGCCGCCGCACCTTCGATAGAATAGTACACACTTTCCCTATCCTTAGCTCTAGACTCCGTTCCACCATCCATAAAGAAACTAAACTCCGGCAGATAGGCACCAAAACCTGCATTATAAGAAAATGCCCCATATACCTGTCCGGTCTGAACCCGCTCCGGACTTTCTTCCTCCGAAGCCGCCTTCACCGAAAGCTTCTGATAATCTTCCATTCTCTCGTAAGTCAGAACTACATATGCAATATATATAATAACAATCACCAGTACCACACCAAGCAGCAGTACCGGTTTTTTCCAATACTTTTTCATTTCCTATCATCTTCCCGCAAAAAAACTATGCTAAAATGCTCCTTAACATTTTAGCATAGCTTTTCAAAAAAATATATACTCTCTTCTTTTTCTCTCACAAATTTACGCATACAAGGATTTGCCGTATTTCACCTTGTTTACAATCTTGCCAATAATTGTTGTAAATAATAACGCAATGATACAAATACAAGAACTTACTCCCAAGATTGCTTCCACAATAAAGATAATCCAAACTAAAATATCCATAGAAAACTCCTGACTCCACGTTTATTCGGTGCTGTCTTCGGTATCTGCATTCATTCGGTAGCCCACTCCCAGTTCATTCAATATGTAACGGTATTCTCCCGGTTTCTCTCCGAATTTTTTGCGTATATTGGCCATATTTACCTGAAGCTTTTTGATACTGCCACTGTCGGAGTAGCCCCACACCTTTTTTACAATTTCAGCGTAGGTCAATACTCTTCCTGCATGAACGGACAAAAGCTCCACAATATTGTATTCTGTCTGAGTCAGCTTAATTTCCTTTTTTTCTATGGTAATAACACGGGCATCGTAGTTGATAACCAAATCCTGTAAGACAAATCTCTGGCTGGCAGGACGTACACCACCGGCAAAACGATTGCTCCGAATCGCCGCGCGCACCCTTGCTAAAAGCTCTTCTGTACCAAAGGGCTTTGTCACATAATCATTGGCTCCCAAATCCAGAGATAATACCTTGTCCTTCTCATTGCTTCGTGCAGAAAGAACGATAATCGGTACCTCGGACTCCTGACGTATCACCTTGATAAGCTCTGTGCCGTCAATATCCGGGAGTCCTAAATCCAGAATTACCAAATCAGGATTATGGGACAAAAACATGGTTTTCCCGTTACCTCCACTGTTTGCTATCAGAACCTGATAATCATTAGTCTCCAAAACAGTACGAAGAAAGTTGCAAATATTCTGTTCGTCTTCAATTACAAGCACCTTGTGCAGATTACTCACTCTCTTCCTCCTCCATGTCCAGCATAAAACGGAAAACACATCCGCCTTCCTTCCGGTTCTCCACACTGATTCGTCCCCCATGGGCACGGATTATGGTCGAACACACTGAAAGACCGATTCCCATACTTCTCTTCTGATGGTCCACAGGAGCTTCCTTCATCTCGAAATATCCTGTGAAGATATTCTCCATGCGCTCCTTATCAATTCCGCATCCATCGTCACGAATCTCAAAAACCGCCTGATTTCCTCTGGTGAAAACCTTTATCTCCAGCTTTGTCATCCCGGTGGCATGCTGCACCGCATTTTCCAGAATGTTCACGATTACCTGTTCAATCAGTACGGCATCCATGGGAATACTGATAAATTCCTCGGGAATATCCACGAAAATTTTCTGCCCCGGATAACGCTTTTTAAAGCGCATCAGTACAATGTCAATCAGCTCCTCCAATACCGTAGGAGTTTTCACAATCTTTACTCCGTCCGTATCAATTCTGGTCACCGAAAGCAGATTCTCCACCATTCCGATAAGCCACTGCGAATCCTCCTTGATTCCCTGAATCAGCTGTTGCAGCTGCTCCTTTGACAAGCTGTCCAGCTTTTCCTCAATGGCACAGCTACAGCCGTAAATCGTTGTCAGCGGCGTCCTTAAATCATGGGAAACCGCACGCAGCAAATTGGCACGCATGGTCTCCTTATAGGTCTCTGCTTTCATCTTCTCCTGATTTTTAATCTTCGTTGCCAGTGCACTTGACAATATCGTAATAATCAGCATGATTATTGCAGAAATCAGATTCTCCGGAATACTGAAATTGAATTTTAAAAAAGGAAATGTAAATGCATAATTCAGTACCAGAACGCTAAGAAGGGACACCAGGATTCCGTATATGTAACCGTCCGTATAAAGCGAAATCAAAAATACCGCCAGCGCAAATATCGCAGGTACCATGGTATTTGTCTCCAGCCAGTTTTCCACTACCACACTGATGACAAAAAAGGCAAGCCAGACAACTATGGAAAATACACCATTCTTAAGAAAAGACCAATACTTTTTCATACATACCTCACCAATTTGATATTATAGCAATACTGGGGCAAAGAATCAGTTAAGATTGTCCCCCGAAAATTATACATAAGAAAAAAGGGAACATCAATGATGCTCCCTTCCTATCTTTCCAAACACTATAATTTGAACTTGCTCATGTTAGTACTTAAATTGTCGGAAATAGATACCAGATCCTGCGTTGCTTGAGTACAGCTCTGTATCATTCTATCCAGCTCCGTCATGGATGCTGAGGTTTCCTGAGTACTTGCTGCGTTCTCCTCAGAAATTGCAGAAAGATTATAAATACTTGTCATAACATCTTCCTTCGCATCGTTCAGATTACTGATTTCATTGGTCATGCTGGAAACCGCCTGAAGAACAGAACCAATTTCTCCATTCAATCCTTCGAATACCTTCTGGGTATCTGCCAGCTTCTCGCTCTGTAAATTAATCTCTCCCAAAACCTCCTGCATAGTCACTACACTGCTATTGGCATTGTTAAGGAGTGCTGCCAGAATCTGTGCAATCTGCCCGGCTGCTTCATTGGACTGCTCGGCCAGCTTACGCACCTGATCCGCAACTACCGCAAAGCCTCGTCCCTGCTCTCCTGCTCTCGCCGCCTCGATACTTGCATTTAAAGAAAGAAGATTGGTCTCTGTGGCGATATCCGCAATAATATTTACCGCTTCGCTGATATCCTGCGCAGACCTATTGGTAATATCCGTCTGCTCATGTACCAGATTAATGGACTTCTTGGTTCGCTCACTGATTTTCATCAACTCCTGCATGGTCTCATTCATCAGCGCGTTCTGCTTCTTCATCTCACCCGCAGTATCCGCCAGCACTTCCACATTACGATTGGTAACATCAATGGAATTACCAATCTCCAGCACCTGCTCATTTACCTTCTGAGTTTCCTGTGCCTGACTGGTAGCTCCCTGGGCAATTTCCTCCACTGCAAGGTTTACATTGGCAATGGTCTCATTCATCTGCTCAAAGCTTCCCCGGAATTCGTTGGAGAAAGAATTCAAGGTATCCACATTTCCCAAAATACTGGTAATGGTCTGGGCAAGACTCTGGATTAGTCCATTGATATTTCTTGCAATATTACCGACCTCATCACTTCGTTTAAGAAGCTTGCCGTCTACATCAAAATTCAGTTCACCGGCAGCCACCTTATCCAGATTCTTCACAGCTCTGCCGATAGCCTTTACAATTACAATCACTACTGACCCGATAATTCCACAGATAGCCAGTGCCGCTACTGCCAGAAAAATCAGATTCGCTCTTACCAGACTATAATAAATGGATGTAATATACTCATTCTCCATGGCCGTTACCATGATTTTACCATCGGATAAAACCTCCGCATATGCCATGTGGGATATTCCATGAATATCCATCTTGGAATTAAACATGCTTCCGTCTGCCGTTACTGCCTGATAATCCCGATCCGATAACGTAATTTCTCCGGCATATCCATCGCTTGACGCTATAGCAGCCTGTCCCTCAAAAAGTACTGCTCCAATATCCGTCGCTGAAGAAAACTCCTGCAAAAGTCCTTCATAATTTCCTCCATCTCCTGCAGCACGAAGCTTATTGGTAAGTGCATAAGCCGCTGTCTTTAACTCATGCTGCACCAGTCTTTCCGCAGTATCACTTCCCACAGCTTCAATGGCAAGTCCCACAAAAACCACCAAAACAATCAATGGCAGTAATGCAGAAATCACAATTTTTCCGGTTAATTTCAATCCTTTTCTTTTTTTCTCACTCTCACTCATAGTTTCCTCCAAAGCATTGGCGCGATGAAGCGTCAGTTTTTACTTCTTAATTATACAACTTTTCTAATATTTTTGCACGCATATTTACAATTTTGTGATATTTATACAAAAACCCCAAAAAAGAGCAGGTACTTTCGCCCTACTCTTTTACAAATTTACTAAGTTTTTAAAATAGTTACAGTTTTTGCCTTTAACCTTACATTACCCACAACTTCGTAAGGATTCTTTTCAAAACAGGTTCCATCAGAAAGCAAATAATATCCCGCTCCCGGAAGCCTTACTGTCATCTCCTGTTCCATCGGATTATAATACACAAGTAGATTTCCCAGTGTATATCCAACCATTGGCTCCTCCAGGTCCAGAAAATGAAGGTTCTCATAAGCCCTCTCCATCTCCGCTCCAAAGAAGGGAATCTCCTTTCTGATTGCAATCAGCCCCTTATAGTACTGCGTCAGTTCCTGCAGCTGCATGGCTCTTTTGTAATCCAGCTGATTTAAATCCGGAGAAAGGTTATAGCTGTCCCCAGCCCCCAGCTTGGTTCTGGCAAACTCTTCTCCCGCCTGCAAAAAAGGCTGTCCCAAAGAGGTAAAGACAATACCCGCAGCCATCTTGTTCATCTGAAGAATATCCTCCTGGGGCGTCTGTGAAAAATCCGGTGCATCCTTGCGGGTAATCATCAGCTTATCCCACAATGTATAGTTATCATGAGCGGATACATAGCTGATAATCTGCCGGGGACTTACCGGATAAAGGGGTGCCAATCCCCCATAGGGTCCCTCATCATTCCTTACATAATTGCATCCGAATTCCTCCGCTGTAAGCCCCTGCCAGCCAAGCACGCTATGCTTAATACTCTGTGTCAGAAGCCTTCTCTGCTCCTCGTCACAGGTATTGACATAACCCGGTTCCTTTGCTTGAAAAACACTTCCCTTAATGGAATCTCTGGTGTAATCACAAAATACCGAAATCCCTTCCGAAAGCAGATGCAGATTGTCTCTCACAGCAGGCACTGCCCCCTTACGGAAGCCGGAATAACCGGCACTCCAGGGCTCCCCATAAATCAAAAGTTCCTCACCACCGGGCAGACCATTTACGAGCTCCCGGATTTCATTCATGGTCTCCACATCATGAAGCCCCATCAAATCAAACCGCATTCCATCCAGATGATATTCCGTAAAAAGATACTTCACTGCATCCAGCATATATTTCCGATACATTTTCCGGTCGGACGCCGTATCATTTCCACAGGCAGAGCCATTGGTATATTTACCACTATCATCCATCCGGTAGTAATATCCCGGTACCGTTTTTTCAAAATGAGAATCCAGAGAATAGGTATGATTGAATACCACGTCCATAATTACACCGATTCCCGCTTCATGCAGGGCCTGTATCATACATTTCGCCTCTTTGATTCTCACCTGTCCGAGATAGGGATTGGTTGCATAGGAGCCCTCGGGAATCAGATAATTCACCGGGTCATATCCCCAGTTAAACTGATTTGCGTCCCCTGTTTCATCCACGGAACCATAATCATAAAAGGGAAGCAGATGTACATAGGAAATCCCAAGCTCCTTCAGCCTCTTCACACAAAAAGCTTCTTTTTCCGTAAATGCCAGATATTTTCCCCGGTATGCTTCCCTTACGCCGCTTTCCGGCTGGTTGGAAAAATCCTTTATATGCAGCTCATATATGGTACCTGCCTCTTTTCTTTTTCCCACAGGCCTATCCAGCTCCCAGCCTACAGGATTCGTCTCCTCCAGTCTCACCACCATACTGCGCTTACCATTGACGCCACAGGCCTTGGCATAAATATCCCCAGTCTCCTTTATTTCTCCCTCTGCAGTCACAAGATAGGTATAGTATACTCCACAGAGATTTTCCGGGGAAGAATAGCTCCACACGCCCCCGTCTTCCTTCTCCATGGCCATACAACCAATAAAATCGCCATCCACCTCACCGCCACTGCGGTAAAAATTCACACTGACACTACTGGCTGTGGGCGCCCATACCTTAAAGGTAGTTCTTCCCTTTTCTTTATCATAATTTGCACCCAAATCATCCCCATCATAGGTAAAATTCTCCTCAAAGGACGCAGATTCAAATAACTCCTTTTTCTCTTTTCCGGTCATACCCTTTCCTCTCGTAAATGTTCTCTCCAGCTCTTCCAAGGCAGCATACACCCGAAGAAGCTCTCCATCGCTCCAGGCCTGGGCAAAGCACCCCTTGGACACATGGGGCTTCTCACCGTCGTATACCTCCGCAATATGTCCAAGACACCCTTCCGTCAGACAACTGACCATGGATTCTAACTGCCGTCGTACCGTAGCAGCCGCTTTTTCCTTATCCCCCGCCGTTTTCAGATATCCCAAATAATATTGTCCCAGAGGATAGGGCCATACCGTTCCCTGATGATAAGCCATATCCCTTTTTTCCTGAGGTCCCTCATAAAAAGGATGATAGTCCTCCTCATCATGGGAGAGAGAACGCAGACCATAGGGGGTATAAAGCTTTTCATAAACAAGCTTTAGTACACTTTCTGCCTGCTCTGTAGAAAGCATGGTGTAAGGCAGTGACACCGCCCATATCTGGTTTGGGCGCATCTGCTCATCGGGCAGATGCTTTTCTAAAAGACTTTCCCTGTCACAATCACGCCCCTCGAAATGACGATACTTTATCAGTTCCCGGAGATTGTCCTCATTTACGCTGACCACGTCCCGAAGATACCCCTGCTCCTCCATCCAAAAGGCCTTTAAAAAGCTCTCCTTCACCTGCTGCGCCAATTCCTCATATACCGCCGGCTGGTTACCGATTTTCTCACGAAGCTCATCCACAATTTTTAAGGCATTGTACCAATAGGCACTTATTTCCACCGGCTTTCCATGCCTTGGCGTCGGTAGAATATCTCCCATACGCACATCCATCCAGGTCACCTGCTCCAGCTCCCCACCGGCCATAATCAGCCCATCTGTATCCATCCGGATATGGAAATCCGTACCCACCCGGTACCAGTGAATAATCTCCTCCATCACCGGAAGAGCCTCCTTTACAAAGCAATCATCTCCGGTAGCTCTGTAATACTCGTACACTGCCTGAATAAATAAAAGAGCCGCATCCACTGTATTGTACAACGCCTGCTCCTCTCCCTCCGGGAAAAGATTGGGCATCAGCCCCTTGTGACAGTACTTCATAAAGCTGCGGAGAATGGATTTTGCATCCTCATATCGCCCGGTAGCAATACAACAGCCGGGTAATGCAATCATGGTATCCCTTCCCCAATCGGCGAAAAAAGGAAAGCCTGCCAGAATGGTCTTTCCTCCCGTAGAGGTCTTGGCAGACACAAAGCTGTAAGCCCCCTTTACCAGCTCCCTGCCGATTTCATCCCGGATACCACTTTTGTTTATCAGCTCCTCGGCATGTTTTCTGGCCTCTGGAAGCATACGCTCCATCGTACGCATTCCTTCCTCCATGGAAAAGATGATATAAAACTCCTGTTCCCTTTGGGTTATCTCAAAGGTAATGCGATGATTGTATGCGCTCCGTCCCAGATAGTCCCTGCCATCCCTGGCATCCTTTTCGTAATACAGGTCTTCCACATAAGACAAGGGTTCTTCCTTCACAGTACCGTCGGTCTGTATAAATAGTTCCAGTCCATTACTCCGCACACTTTTCCCTGTAAAGGAAAAGCTCTGCCCTTTCTCCAAAAGCTTCCCTTTGGGCACAAACTGAAACAGAGGGGTTACCTCTAACATTACCGGTTCTTCACATTCCTTATACACCTTATAATGAATCCCTACCGTATTTTCTCCCTGAGGCATCACCACCGTTTTTACCAGCTCTATGCCCTTGGCCTGATAAGTCCACACCGGCAGAGTATCATAAAGAAACTCATTTAAGAATAGGTAGCCCCTACGGCTACCTATTTCTCCATCCTTCATCACTTGCTGGCTGTACAGGGAGATATCTCCACTTTCCATGCAAAGCCTCTCCTTCACATTGGTAAGGATATGATATCTTTTATTCGGCGAAACAAGGGCTGCCATAAGGAGTGCCTGGTCATTCCGGTCATTAGAGCCCACCATGGACAGACTGCAATATCCTCCCAGTCCATTGGTCAAAAGAAAGCACCTCTCCTGCCCTCTGGAAATATCCTTCCAGTCACTTTTTCCAAAACAAAAACGCATCCCTTATTCCTCCAAAATTATTTTAAAATACACACTCCAAACGGTGGCAGCGTCAAGGTATCTCCCGATAAAGAAATACTACCTTTTTGCGTACTGGGAGTGGTCACCAGACTACTCTTTACCTTGCAGCCTGCCAACTCACTTCCGGTCAGAGAAACTTTACTTTCCGCCTCACTGTTATTGGCAACCACATAGGTCACCTCTTCCCCATAGGTCTTTGCAATCACAATAATATCCCCATCGGACAGAGTCACTGCGCTCTGGCTTCCTCTGGCGATTTCCGGATATTTATTACGGATAGCTATGGCATTCTTATAGTAATTATAAATAGAATCCCCGTCCTCCAT
>JAFTXD010000120.1 GCA_017461775.1 Lachnospiraceae bacterium | reverse complement strand
GTTTAACTGGTTTTGGAGGGTGCGGACCTTTTCGCCGGTGGAGCCGATGGTTAAATCGTATCCCGGGAAGGAGGAGGGCACGCCGGAGATGGTCTCCGCAGTATTGATATAGAGGTCGTTGCCGAAATAATACCGCAGAATCTCGATGGCGGAGTAGCCCTCATCGCCCAGATATTTGGAGCCCCACTGGGATAAGCCGTTGCAGGTCACCCTTCTGCCGTCGCAGTAGGAAGTGAAGATGGGCTGGTTGACGCCGGGTCTGGAAAGATAGTTGGCAAAGACCGAATCCACCAGCTGGTCAATTCTTTCGTAAATGGTTTGACCATAGTTCCACTTCTGGTCATAGGCAGTGGAAGAGGTGATGGTGAAGTTAAAACCACGTGCTCTATACCATTCAGTGTACACTCGATTTAGTGTAAAGGACATGATAGCCAGAATATTGGCATAAAGAGTTGCCTCCGGCCAAGTGGAGAAGATTTCGCAGGAGGCAACATTTTTGATGTAATCCTTATAGCGAACCCAGTAGTTGGGGGCGGAAGCATCGTTTGGGTCACCATCGTGGACAATGATAAATTCCGGAATGACCACCCGGCTTAAAACAATCTGCCCGGTATCCGGAAGGGGCTTGATTTCCTCCTCCGGAATTTTGGGAGGGAAGGTGCCAAACAGAGTATGAGGTGGCAGATTTACCACTTCCTCTCTGGTGGTAGCTGTTTCCAAGGGAATCAACCGAATAATTTGCAATGCCAGCG
This sequence comes from Lachnospiraceae bacterium, assembly GCA_017461775.1. Classification (GTDB taxonomy): domain Bacteria; phylum Bacillota; class Clostridia; order Lachnospirales; family Lachnospiraceae; genus Acetatifactor. The sequence goes on along the minus strand of JAFTXD010000120.1, from coordinate 12,450 downwards.
TATCTGCGTACACCGCAACACCGGTAATGAGGAAGGGCTCGTAGCCCATGGCCTCTACCTGTAGGTCATAGGTGGTGTAGGGCTGGGTTTCCGATGGTGCCTGGGTGTATCTTGGATTGGGAGCAGGGAGCGAAAGGGGCCCTGTCTCGCCGGAGCTGTCGGTGGTGACGGTCATATTGGTGGTATTTTCCGGGGACAGTATGGTTATGGTAGCATTGTCCACGGGAATGTATCCCATGACGGAGATGACCTGAATCTGCAGCTGACCGGAAAAGGATGGAGTTACAACATCCATTTTAGTTCTCACTTTTCTTTTTTTCTATTTATATGCATGCTTGCTCATAAGTTTTCATTATGGTAAGATTATAATAATTGATTTTTACTAAAAAAATGGGTATCGAGGGGTTATAATGCAGGAAATTGTAGGGCAAATTTTAAATGAGAAATTTGAATACAAAAATGGCTCACTGGAGTTTTCCTGTGGGAAGATAGAACATACTGTCAGCGTAGGAAAAAACTGCGAGGGCTCTTTTTCTATTGTCCTGGCGCAGGAGAATGCAGCGGAGTATATGACGGGTTATGTGACTGCCTCGGACCCGCGGATGGAGTGTTCTACCTATGAGTTTGCAGGCAGTCAGGTGGATATTTCCTACTGCTTCCATAGCGAGCATATGGAAGAGGGGGAGGTAACCAAGGGAGAGCTTTATGTGGTATCCAATCTGGGAGAATACTATCTGCCCTATGTGATTTCTGTGGAACACAGCGTGCCGGAGTCCTCTGTGGGACCGGTGAAAAATCTGTTCCATTTTACCAATCTGGCCAAGAGTAACATAAAAGAGGCACTGCGCCTGTTCCGCTCTCCGGAATTTGCCGCAGTAATCCGCAAAGAGGACTCACATGTACATCTGCTTTACCAGGGACTTTCCTCCGGTGTAAATGAACTGCAATGTATGGATGAGTTTCTTTGTGCTGTAAATAAAAAGAGCCGGGTGGAGTTTGTGCCCATGGAAAGAAAGCTGGAACTGGAAAATCCTTCCGGCGTGGCTCAGCTGGTGCTTCCCATTTTGCGGAATGGCTGGGGCTACACTTCCTTGCAGGTAAGCTGTGAAGGGGAATTCATTTTTACGGAGAAGGAGCTTCTGACGGAGGATGATTTTCTGGGAGAACGTTGCAGTCTGCCGGTGTATATCGACAGTCAGGCTTTGCATGCGGGACGGAATCTGGGCTGCGTGGTACTGAGAAATCCTTACGTGAGGTTGCAAATTCCTGTAGAAGTAAGGGTGAAGAGAAAGGCTATTCCGAAGGAAAGAAAAGAGTATAAGCGTAATGTGGTAGCTCTGATGGAGTTTTATCAGGCCTTCCGGTTGAAGAAAATCGGAATGGCTACCTGGTACAAGGAGTCGGAGAAGATTATAGAGAAGATGACCCTTGCAGATGAGAGGAATGTGGCTGTGCGTCTGTTTCAGGCCCAGCTTCTTTTGACTAGGAACCGTTTTAATGAGGCGGAATGGATACTGACCCATGTGCAGGAGCTGTTGGCAAATCAGGAAAATCCGGTGCTGGAGGGATATTATTATTATCTGATGACCCTGCTTAAGAGGGAGGAGGAATACACCAGGCGGGTGGCTTCCCATGTGGAGAAAATGTACAAAAGACAGGGGGAATACTGGCAGCTGGCATGGCTGCAGCTGTTTTTGTCCGAGGAGCTCAGTCGCAGTGCTACAGCCAAGTGGGTCTTTTTGGAGCAGCAGTTTGTCAGAGGATGCATTAGTCCGGTGCTTTACATGGAAGCCTTGCAGCTTCTGAATCAGAATCCAACACTCCTCCGTAAGCTGGGTGAGTACGAGCTTCAGGTGCTTTATTTCGGTTTCCGCAAGGAGGCGTTGTCGCCGGAGGTGCTGGAGCAGATTTATTATCTTTCGGAACGGGTAAAGGGGTATTCGGAGCTGTTATACAAGATTCTTGCCCACTATTATGAACTGACTAGGGATGTGCGCATCCTGAAAAATATATGCACTCTGCTGATTAAAGGGGGGCTGGTGAATAACGACCATTTCCTCTGGTTTGAGCGGGGACTGCGGGAGGAAGTACGCATTACCAATCTGTATGAATACTATATGAGTGCTCTGGATGTGACCAGAGATATGGAGCTTCCCAAAACGGTGCTGATGTATTTCAGCTACCAGAACAATCTGGATTATGTGCATACGGCGTATTTGTACAGCTATGTACTGAAGAACCGGGAGAAGTTTCCGGAGCTTTTTGAAAGCTATGAGCCCAAGATGCGGGAATTTGTGAAGGAGCAGCTGAAAAAGGAGCATGTAAGCCGCTATTTGGCACCACTTTACCAGCATTTCTTAAACAGCGATATTGTGGATATGAAGAATGCTGCCGGTGTGGCGCGGATTATTTTTGCACATGATATACAGGTGGAGCGGGAGGATATCCGGAATGTCATCGTATATCAGCCGGACAATACCTTCGGTACAGTCTATCCGCTGATAGAGTCCTCCGTATGGGTATCCTTATATGGTAATGACTGTGTGATTCTGTTTGAGGATGGAGAGGGAAACCGCTTGGCAGCAGGGGTGCCCTATACCACCGAGCGGCTGATGCGTGCCGGAAAATATATACATCTGGTGGCAGGATATGTGCCGTCGGATTTAGAATTTGACATTTTTGCTTATGGTTACGGAAAGGAACGCAATGAGGAAATCGGGGACAGTCTCGCAAGATGGCTCCGTTTAAAGGATGCCCCAAATGTTTCCTTGCGGATTCGCAGAGAGGTGACCTTAAGTGCCCTGAAATTCTACTATGAGAATGACCAGAAGAGTCTGCTGACAGCATATCTGGAGGCTTTGCAGGGGGACTTCCTTAGGAAGAAGGAAAGGGCGGATGTGATACAGTACATGATTCTGGTAGGGCTGGATGAGCTTGCGTACAGCTGGGTGTGTCGCTATGGGGATGGAGGCGTGGAACCCAAATGCATGGCTCAGCTTCTGGGGGCGGTAATCCGCAGGAAGCAGTATGCTTATGATGATGTACTGGTGAACTACGCTATGCGAAATTTTGCCAGAGGCAAGACCAATGCCACGGTGACAGAGTATCTGATACAGCATTACCGGGGAATGTCCCGTTTTATGCGTGGTATCTGGAAGCAGGCCAAGTCCTATGGAATTGCAGTGAAGACTCTCAGCGAGAGGCTTTTGGTGCAGCATCTTTATACCCATTCCCATGTGGGCGATATGGCGGCTGTGGTGAAGGATTATGTGGCACAGCAGCCGGATATGGATATTTTAGTGGCGTATCTGATGCAGAAATCCTATGATTTGTTTGTGGAGGAGCAGCTGGTAGACGGCTATATCTTTGAGAAAATCGGGGAGCTTCAGCAGGAAGGAGTGCGCTTATCTAAAATATGCAAGCTGGCTTACCTGAAATATTATGCAGATAATAAAGCAGATATCCGTGAGCAGGATAAGGGGGTAATCAGTGCTTTCCTCACGGAGCTGATGGAGCAGGGAATACATCTGAATTGTTTTCTGGAGTTTAAGGAGCTGGGGCCCGATTCCCTGGCAGTGTATGATAAAACTATTGTGGAGTACCGGGCGAAGCCGGGAAGTAGTGTGAAAATCCATTACCAGATTACCTCGGAGGAGGCAGCGGAAGAGGAATACATCATGGAAAATATGATACAGGCCTATGGCGGTGTATTTTTCAAGGAGTTTGTACTTTTCTTTGGTGAGAGTCTGCAATATTACATTGTGGAGGATGATGGTGTGGAAGGTCAGCTGACAGAGAGCGGCAGCCGGCAGAAGAGTGATATGTCGGTGACGGAGCGTACCAGCGTGTACCATATGATTAATGATATTGTCATCAGTAAGACCCTGCAGGATTATGACACCTTCGATGTGATGCTGGAGGAATTATACAAAACCTGTTTTTACAATGACAATCTGTTTCAGCTGAAAAAGGAGAAGTAAAATCGAAAGAAGGAGGCAGCCTGTGCTTAGAGGGTTACTTGGGGAAAAAATAATAGTGGGCTATGACCTGGCAAACACCTGCTGCCAGATTAGCTACTGTTTCGTGAAGGAAAATACGGAAGTGGAGACCATATCCTCCGTGGCGGGAGAGGAAAACTATGATATTCCCACGCTTTTGTGCAAGCGCCGCGGAGTGAACCAGTGGCTTTACGGAAAGGAAGCCCAGCGTTACATACAGCAGTATCAGGAGGATGGCATTTTGGTGGACAATCTGCTGGATATGGCTCTTACCCGGGAAGAGGTGCTGATTGATGGACAGAGCTACAATCCGGTGGCTCTGTTGACCCTTTTCATAAAGCGCAGTCTGGGAATGCTCTCCGGTGTAGTCGGCAGTGGGAAGATTGCCGCCATTATGATTACCTGCGCTGCGCTGGATGGCCGGATGGTGCAGCTATTGGGGCAGGTGATAGAGAATCTTACGCTGAAAAATACAGAGGTGTATTTTCAGAATTATACAGAAAGCTTTTATTATTATATGATTTATCAGCCTCAGGAGCTGTGGGATTATCAGACGCTGCTTTTGGACTACCGGGGAGAGGAGCTGTGCTTCTACCGGATGGAATGTAATAAGAGGACCACACCCATTGTGGTGCATATTCATGAGGAGAGCCGTGCCTTTGGCGGAGAGGACGAGGAGCTTTTAGAGATTGCCCGGGGGCTGTGTCAGAATACAGTAATTTCGTCAGTGTATCTCATTGGTGAGAAATTCGGCGGAGAGTGGATGAAGGAATCTTTAAAGTACCTTTGCCGGGGAAGAAGAGTATTCCAGGGGAATAACCTGTACAGTAAGGGGGCGGTTTTTCGGCTGCTGGAGAAGATACAGGGAAGTGAAGTCAGTGGAAGCTATGTCTTTTTAGGCAACGACAAGCTGAAGGCCAATATCGGTATGATGGTGAAAAATCATGATACGGACAATTATTATGCCCTTCTGGATGCGGGAACCAACTGGTATGAAGCCGGATACAGTCTGGAATTTTATATGAAGAAGGAAAATGATGTGGAGCTGATTGTAACCCATCTGACCAGTCAGGAAAGTAAGCTGCTTCGTATGAAGCTGGGAGAGCTTTCCTTGGAGAAGGGGGATATCACCAAGGTATATATGAAGCTGTACATGGTGTCCGAAAACACACTCTGCGTGGAGGTTAAAGATCTGGGCTTTGGCGAACTGCGCAGATCCCTGGATAAGGCCTGGAGAGAAGAGTTTATCATCTATTAGAATACAAGATTTAAGAGGAACGAAGGATGAAAGCCTATGCACAAACCGGCAATACTGCCGTAAATCCATATTATTTTAAAAAACTGGATATTATGGTTTACACCATGGAAGAGCTGTGCTATGTGATGAAGGAGGAGGCCTTTCTCCTGGGCAACGAAATCATGGAAAAGGAGCTGATTTCGTTTGTAGGGGAGGAATGTGGTCTTGATGAGCTGGCCAGAGAGCTGAATATACTGGTAAGCAGGAAGGGCACCTTGAGCAGTTTGGTGTGTATGATTCAGGATTACGTGGGCTTTTACAGCAAGGAAGAAATCCGAAAGATGGAGGAGACTCTGAAAATGAGCTCCGGAATGTCTGATTATGAGAAGAAAAAGCTACAAATCGATTATCTGGTGGAGAAAAAAAGATATAGTGCCGCCGGAGATGCTTATGACCGGCTTTTGAAGGAGCTATATGCTCTGGGACCGGAGATTATGGAAAAGCATGAGAAGGTGACTGCCGGAATCTGGCACAATAAGGGCGTTGCCTTTGCCGGACTGATGCGGTATGATGAAGCAGGAGAATGTTTTCTCAAGGCTTTTCAGTTAAGTGGGGACAGGGACAGCTTTATGGCTTTTCTGGGAGTAAAACGCCTGACCTTGAGCCAGACAGATTACGTGGCGCTGACCGCAGAATACGGGAAGCAGTATGCTGACTGCCTTGCCTTTGAAAAGTTTTTTGATAAGCTGGGGGAGAAGTGGCAGCAGACGGAGGAGTATGCATATTTAAAGGAGCTGCAAAGTCTGCGCGTCGTTGGCGAACAGAAAAAATATTACAGTGAAAGCGAGAAAGTAGTGGGACTGCTGAAGAACAGATATCGCAGCAGTGTCGGAGTGTAAATATGGGATTTTTACAGTGGTTATTTAAAAAGGGTAGAAATACGCAGGAGGACGATTCCCAGTGGGCGGAGCTGGAATACTCCAGAGAAGGTGTGAATTTTCACAGCGAAGAGGACAGAAGCCGTTATGTCACTGATTTAATGGAGCAGATAGGTGAGGCAAATAAGGAGCTTTCCCTTTTAGAGGGAGAGTACTCGCAGGTTACTGCATATCTGACGGATATGGAAGAGGTGGAGGCTTTGCCGGATAATGAGCGGGATGAGCTTAAAATTGCTGCCAGAAAGATGATAAACATCGATAAGGAAAAGCAGGGCTATCTGGAGAAGAAGAACCGCATGAGTGACAAGCTTTTCTACCAGCTGAAGGAAAAAGAGGATGAGCTTGAGGAAGGCATCCATAAGATACGGGAAGCGGAAAAATACGGTGCACTGGTAAAGCAGGATTTACACCGGCTGGATGGGGAGCGTCATGCCTATGCATACCGTAAGAGTGAGCTACATAATATGCTTGCCAATTATAAGGGAATGGCAGTTATCTTTCTGACCGCTCTGGTGGTGTGTGTGCTTCTTTTGATGGTACTGCAGTTTGGTCTGAAGATGGATACCCGCGTGGGATACTTTGTGGCAGTGGTTTCCGCGGCCATAGCCATTACCGTGCTTTGCGTAAAGTATATGGATGGGGAGAAAGAGCTGCTTAGGGTGGAGCGTACCATCAATCGTCTGGTACAGCTACAGAACAAGGTGAAAATCCGTTATATTAACAATACCAATCTGCTGGACTATCTCTATGTGAAATTTAATGTGGACAGCGGCAAGAAGCTGGCGGCACAGTACAAGCAGTACCAGCAGGAGAAGGAGGAGCGCAAGCAGTTTCAGGAGCTGGAGGCCAAGAGGGACTACTATCTGGAAAAACTGCAGGTGCTTTTGAAAAGATACAGGGTGCGTTATCCGGACAGACTTACGTCCAGACCCATTGTCTTTGTGGAAAAGGGAGAAATGGTGGAGATGCGCCATGAACTGATTATCCGCAGACAGGCTCTGCGCAAGCAGATGGATTACAATACCCAGGTGGTGGAAAAGGCCAAGGACGAAATCATGGATATCGCTCACAGCTTTCCACAATATGCAGAAGAAATCGCCGGAATGGTAGATAAGTACAATAGAGAATAATACTGGTATATTTTTCCACAATGGGATTCGGAAAACGTTATCAGTTTTTGGGAAATTAGCTTATTGATTATTGCTGGGGAGCATTTTATAATGTTATCCGTAGTAAATTTCTAAGATATTTAGGAGAAAAAGGAACATATCATGGGTGGTTTTTTCGGAGTTGCGTCCAAAACGGATTGCGTATTTGACTTATTTTTTGGAACAGATTATCATTCTCATCTTGGTACCAGACGTGCGGGCATGGCGGTGTATAGTCCGGAGAGAGGCTTTGACAGAGCGATTCACAACATTGAGAATTCGCCCTTTCGAACCAAGTTTGACAAAGATGTGAATACCATGGAGGGCTCTTTTGGTGTGGGCTGTATTTCAGATTATGAGCCTCAGCCACTGCTGGTCCGTTCTCATCATGGAACCTATACAATTACAACCGTAGGAAAGATTAACAATCAGGATGAAATCGTAAAGCAGTTGTTTACCAAGGGACATGCTCATTTCCTGGAGATGAGTGGCGGAGATATCAATGCTACGGAGCTTGTGGCAGCCATTGTGAACCAGAAGGACAATCTGGTAGAAGGTATTCAGTATGCCCAGGAAGTAATCGAGGGCTCCATGACCATGCTGATTATGACTCCCAAGGGAATCTATGCAGCCCGTGATAGGATGGGCAGAACACCGGTATCCATCGGTAAGAAGGATGGGGCGTACTGCGTGGCATTTGAAGAGTTTTCTTATCTGAATCTGGGATATACTCCGGTGAGGGAATTAGGCCCCGGTGAAATTGCAATTATCACCCCGGAATATGCAAGAACCTTGGTGAATCCCGGTACGGATATGAAGATTTGTACCTTCCTTTGGGTATATTATGGTTATCCGTCCTCTTCATATGAGGGGATCAGTGTAGAGCAGATGCGTTATAACTGTGGAGCCAAGCTGGCAGATAGAGATGATGCACAGCCGGATATTGTTGCAGGTGTGCCGGATTCCGGTATTGCCCATGCGGTAGGATATGCGAACCGGTCAAAAATTCCATTCTCCAGACCATTTATTAAATATACGCCAACCTGGCCACGTTCCTTTACACCAACCATGCAGTCCCAGCGTAATCTGATTGCCAAGATGAAGCTGATTCCGGTGCATGATTTGATTGATGGAAAGAAGCTTCTGCTTATTGATGACTCCATTGTAAGAGGAACCCAGCTTGGGGAGACCACACAGTTCTTATACGAAAGCGGCGCTAAGGAGGTACATATCCGTCCGGCATGTCCACCCATAATGTATGGCTGTAAGTATCTGAATTTCTCCCGTTCTTCTTCGGAGATGGATTTGATTGCCAGACGTGTCATCCGTGAGATGGAGGGTGCGGACAAGGAAATTGATTTAATGAAATATGTAAATCCGGATACCCCGGAGTATGCAGAGATGGTTGACAGAATTTGCAAGCAGCTGAACTTTACCTCCCTTCGTTATCATCGTCTGGATGATATGATTGAGGCAGTGGGTATCGACAGAAGCAAGCTCTGTACCTATTGCTGGGATGGCCGGGAGTAGTTATGATTAAGAATATTATTTTTGATATCGGCAATGTACTCTGTGCGTTCCGCTGGAGGGAGTATTTTCAGGAGTTCGGATATTCTGAAGAGGTGCTGGAGCGATTGGCTAAGGCAACTGCCTTAAACGAGGACTGGAACGAGTTTGACAGAGGAGCCCTCACCAGAGAAGAGATATTGCAGCTCTTTGTGGAGAATGACCCGGGAATCGAAAAGGAAATCCGGGAGACACTGACCAATATAAAGAATCTGCTGGCAAGGTATGATTATGCAGTGCCTTGGATTCAGGAGTTAAAGAGCAAGGGATACAAGTGTTATTATCTGTCCAATTTCTCCCTTCCTGCCTGGGAGGATTGCCAGCATGTGCTGGATTTTATCCCCTATATGGATGGTGGAATTCTATCCTATCGGGATAAGGTGATTAAGCCTTCCAGAGAGATTTATGAGCTTCTCATGGCGAGATACGATTTGCGTCCGGAGGAATGTGTCTTTTTGGATGATACAGAGAAGAATATTCTGGGAGCCCGGGAAGCGGGGCTTTTCGGAATTATGTTTGAAAACAAAGAACAGGCGATAAAAGAATTAAGAGGATTGGGCGTAAATGCCTAATCCTCTTTCTTTTCTGCTTCTTCCTGTAAAAAGTTCGGGTCGGCGAAGGTTTCCTTCCCTTTCAGCTTACCGTACATCCACACATAAATCCAGATGAGCAGTGGTACCGCCATGGTGGCAACCATGCAGGCCCGGAACAGCTTTCCACCTTCTCCCGGATTGATGATGGCTACAATCAAGGTAACGATGTACATGGCTACCAGTGCAAGGATGCCAATCCAGGCAACAATCTGTTTGGAGGTCATTTTCTTTTTTGTTTTTTTCATGGGAAATCCTTTCTTTCATCAAATTACAATCAACATAACATTAATCACACGCCTTCGCAACAAGTTTTAGTTGTTTTTATGCGATATTTGTTATATAATGCACATGTATTAGTTTGCTTGTGAGACAAGCTTTGGAAAGGTATGGTATTTGAAATGGCATTATTACAGCAGTGGAGAGAAGTTGCATATAATGAAGAGTTAGGAAGAGACAAGCTTCAGCAGTTCTGGGGCGCATACTTCCAGAAGGAAAAAGAGATTTATCAGCAGTTACTTGCTACTCCCGATGAGGTAGTAAAGGGTACTGTAAAGGAGCTTTCAGAGAAGTTCGACGTGTCTATTATGACAATGACCGGATTTTTAGACGGTATTAATGACAGTCTTGTGAATGCAAATCCTATCGAGGAGATGACCGAGGAAACAGAGGTAAGTCTCGCTTTTGATAAGGCATTATTATACAAGAACATGGTTGCAGCAGAGGCAGATTGGTTATATAATCTGACCGAGTGGGATGCTATCTTTGACGAAGCTACCAAGAAGGCGCTTTACAAGGAGCAGAAGTCTTCTACTACTGTAGTGAAGGATGCAAAGGTATATCCGAACGATCCATGTCCTTGCGGAAGCGGCAAGAAGTATAAGAAGTGCTGCGGTAAGTAGGTAACTAAGCCCCGGCACATGGTGTCGGGGCTTTAATATAACACAATAAGAGGAGTGAAAGTTATGCGTTTTTTCATTGATACCGCTAAGGTAGAAGACATTAAGAAAGCAAATGATATGGGAGTTATCTGTGGTGTTACCACTAATCCATCCCTTATCGCTAAGGAAGGAAGAGTATTTGAAGAAGTAATCGCTGAAATCGCATCCATCGTAGATGGACCTATCAGTGGTGAAGTTAAGGCTACTACTGTGGATGCTGAAGGCATGATCGCAGAGGGTAGAGCAATCGCAGCAATCCATCCTAACATGGTTGTTAAGATTCCTATGACTGTAGAAGGTCTGAAGGCTTGTAAGGTATTATCTGCAGAAGGTATTAAGACAAATGTTACTTTAATTTTCTCTGCAAACCAGGCGCTTCTTGCAGCTAGAGCAGGTGCTACCTATGTTTCTCCTTTCCTTGGCCGTTTAGATGACATCAGCCAGAGAGGTGTAGATTTAATCAGAGAAATCTCTGACATCTTCGCAGTTACCGATTTAGATACCGAAATCATCTGTGCAAGCGTTCGTAACCCTATCCACGTTACCGATTGTGCACTTGCAGGTGCGGATATCGCAACCGTTCCTTACAGCGTAATCGAGCAGATGGTGAAGCATCCATTAACCGACGCTGGTATCGAGAAGTTCCAGGCTGACTATAGAGCAGTATTTGGAGATTAATTTACAATAAGCTTATAGAATTATGTAGAAAAAGGATATGCAAATGCATATCCTTTTTCTTAGGGAAAACATAGTATTTCTTAGGCTGCGTTCTTTGCAGCCTTAGAAATCCTTTTTCCCTTTTACATCTGCTCTTCCTGCTTCTTGATCATACGGCGAACCATCTCGCCACCGATGGAACCAGCTTCACGAGAAGTTAAGTCTCCGTTGTAGCCTTCCTTTAAGTTAACACCTAACTCAGATGCTACTTCGTTTTTGAATCTGTTAAGAGCTTCCTTTGCTTCAGGAACTTCAATTCTGTTAGATCTGTTGCTTGACATAATTAAATACCTCCAATTTATGCTTTAGATAAGCGTTATTGCTTATCACGATATTTATTATTTGCAGAGTTTTTGAAAATATTATGGTAAAATCTGCATTTTTTGAGGTTTTTGTAGCGAAAAACATTTGCAGAGTGTACATACTTATGATATAATCCCAAAATGAGTGTGATTATGTCCACAGGTAAACAAGGAGGATAATGTAACATGAGTTTACAGGTTGAAAAATTAGAAAACAGCATGGCGAAGCTTACAATTGAAGTTTCCGCAGAAGAATTAGAAAAAGCAATGGAAGTTGCTTATCAGAAAAACAAAAACAAAATCAACATCCAGGGCTTCCGTAAGGGAAAAGCTCCTCGTAAAATGATTGAGCAGATGTATGGTAAGAACGTGTTCTGTGAGGACGCAGCAAATGATTTAATTCCTACTGCATATGAGAAGGCTTATGACGAGTGCGAAGAGGAAATCGTATCTTCTCCGAAGATTGAAGTAGTTCAGTTAGAGGCTGGAAAGCCTTTCATTTTTACTGCTGAGGTTGCATTAAAGCCTGAGGTTACTTTAGGTAAGTACAAGGGTGTAAAGGTGGACAAGATTGATGTTACCGTTACCGACGAGGAAGTAGAAGCTGAGATCAGCAAGGAAAGAGAAAACAGCGCAAGAACCATCACTGTAGAAGACAGAGCAGTTATGGATGGCGATATGACTGTTATTGATTTCGAAGGCTTTGTAGATGGCGTGGCATTTGAAGGCGGCAAGGGTACCGATTATCCTTTAACCATCGGTTCCGGCGCGTTTATCCCTGGCTTCGAAGAGCAGCTTGTTGGCGCTGAAATCGGCAAGGAAGTAGAAGTTAATGTATCTTTCCCGGCAGAGTATCATGCAGAGGAATTAGCAGGAAAGCCTGCAGTATTTAAGTGTACTGTAAAGGAAATCAAGGTAAAAGAGCTTCCTGAGTTAGATGACGAGTTCGCAAGTGAAGTATCTGAGTATGACACCTTAGCTGAGTACAAGGAAGGCGTGAAGAAGGGCCTTGC
>JAFTXD010000119.1 GCA_017461775.1 Lachnospiraceae bacterium | reverse complement strand
ATCTAAAAGACCACGTCTCTGACCAACCATCATGTACATACCACGACGGCTGTGATGATCCTTAGGATTAGCCTTTAAGTGCTCGGTAAGCTCTGCGATTCTTGCAGATAAAACTGCAATCTGAACCTCTGGTGAACCGGTGTCTCCAGGGAATCTACCGTACTGCTCAATAATAGCTGTCTTCTTCTCTTTAGAAATCATGTGTTAATCCTCCATTCTTTTACTATCGCCTGACACTAAGCCTTGGGTCGGAGTGTCCCGAAGCTGGGCATCGGCTAAACTCATACTATGGCATAATAACACAATCCAAAAGAAATGTAAAGCATTTTCTATAATTTTACATCGTAAAAATCCACTAATCCTGCAACACTCTCACATACTTCACAGGGGTACGGTATTTGTACTTACTTATCTTAATACCTGTCTTAGGACTGCTGGCATGGATTACCTGGCCTCCACCGATGTAAATTGCCACATGGTTAATAGTCCCCTTACTGTCAGCATAGAAAACCAAATCTCCTGCCTGCAACTCGGAGGCACTGATTTTGGTACCTTCCTTAGCCTGGGAACCTGAGTGGTGTGAAAGCTTTACACCAAATTTCTTAAATACGGAAAGTACAAAGCCTGAACAATCCGCACCCTTAGTAAGGCTGGTGCCGCCCCATACATAAGGATTACCCACAAACTGCTTTGCATACTCACAAAGCTCCACTCTCACGTCGGATACACCCTCACCATACAAAAGCTCCGTCATAGTAATGGCGGTATCCAGCTTGGTCTGTAATTCCGTATATTCCGCAGATACATAGCCTTCCTCACCATCGATGGAAACCTTGTACCATCCCTCTAAACTCTCAATATACTCCAGCTCTTCTCCCTCAGGAACCTGGGTAAGAACCGGACTATCCACATTTGCTTCGTCCCTCACACGAAGTCCATTGGAATTCACCTTAACTACGGTCTTTACAAGTTCATTGGCACGCAGCTTTGCTTCCGGGCCAACCAGTAAGTACTCTGCGCTTACATATCCTTCCACACTACCGGAAACAATATGTGCCCAGCCATCTTCCGTAATTTCCAGCACCTCGCAGGCAGCATCCTTGGGCAGCTTGCCCACCAGCTTAGCCTTGGTGGTGGAATCGGAACGAATATTCAAATTGCCGGACGAAACATTGGCAATTCCCAGATTCGTGTATCCCCAGGAAGCTCCCTGGGCATCCTCTGCGGCCTTTATATATTCTTCATCAGTTAATTCTACTTCTATCAGTGATGCCACACCGGCCTGTCCCAGTACATTGCGTACGGATGACACGCTTGCGGCACTCACTGCCATGGGCTCCAGCAAAAGTACTGCACATAAGCCGGCCCCCAAAAGTCTTATTCCAAAACGATTCATTAACAGTCCTCTCTATGTCTATTACAAAGTTTAAAATATGCTTAAACTTATTAATCCCATTTGTTACAAATTTATTACAAAAAGATTATAGCAATCTGACATATATCTGTCAACAAAAAAGTCCATGCTCCGAGCACTTTCACCAAAATCTACTAGAAATGGTGACGGTCATTAGATAAGTGGTGTGCCCTGTGGGGCTATGCCGCCCTGCCTTGCTGTATGGGGGATTTCTTATCAGGCTCCGATAGTAAGTACTTCTAAGACTTCAGCGGAGGTGTTTTGAAAAGCCACGCGTCGGATGCAATGCGCGTCCATGCGCAGTGCATCCTCAAACGGGCGTCCGTGCCCGTTTGCCGCTGAATGTGAAGCTGAAGTCTAAGAAGTACTAACTATCTCCACATTCAAAGAAATTCCCCATACAGCAAGGCAGAGCGGCATAGCCCCACAGGGCACACCACTTACCTAATGACCTTATGAAATAAACATAGCACCATCTTCCTTATCCCGGTGCATCTGTTCTTTTAATGCTTCTACACTGTCAAATTTCATTTCGGGGCGTTTAAAGGCGTGAAGCTGTATCAGTACTTCTTCGCCGTATAGATTTCCTTCAAAATCAAAGAGAAAGGACTCTACACCCATTATTTTTTCGTCCGTAACGGTGGGTTTGTATCCTACATTGCTGATGGCCTTGTAAGTGACTCCACTACAAATTACACTGGAATAATATACGCCCGGCGGCGGAAGCAGCTTGCTAACGCCCGGAAGAACGTTGATGGTGGGCATACCGATGGTACGGCCCAGCTTTTTGCCGTGGGAGACTTCTCCCAAAATGGTGTAGGGTGTTCCCAGGAAATGCTTTACCCGCTCCATATTTCCAGCCTCCACCAGCTCACGGATATAGGAAGAGCTGATTTCCTTATCATCCACAGAAATCTTGGAAATTGTGGTTACCCCAAAATCAAGCTCTCCGGCCATCTGCTTTAAAAGCGCAGCATTACCTGCTCCCCTGGCTCCAAAGGATACATCCTCTCCGGCCACAATCCATTTGGCACAAAGTCTGCCTGCCAGATAGTCCCTGACAAAATCCTCTGCGGGAATGGCAGCCGACTGGAAGTCCAGCGGGAACTCCACCAGTACATCAATTCCCAGCTTTTCAAAAATTCTGCGCTTCTCTTCCCTGGTGGTCAGCTCCTTACCGTCCGAAAATCCAAAAAGTACTGCCGGGGAAGGGTCAAAGGTAAAGACACAGCTGATCATCCCTTCCTTCTTTTTCTCAAGCAGCTGGTGCATCAGCTCCCGGTGTCCCAAATGTACACCGTCAAATTTCCCGATAGCCACCGCCGTATTTTTATTAAGTTTAAAATCTAAGGTATCTGAAATAATTCTCATTGACGTTCCTATCGTAATTATAAATATTGTAACTATTCAGCGCACCATTCGCAAAATCGCCTTTTCAAGGCTTTCCTTAACAACAAGTTACACTTGTTGTTTGCTCATTGTTGGCTCTGAATAGTTACAAAAACATTTTCACAGGCTTATAACGCCGTGTGTCGCTGTCGTAGGCATATATACCGAAAAAGCGCTCTCCACCGTATACCCGCACCCACTGCCCTGCCGGATACGTCATCTTCTCCAGCATCTGGTTGGGGTAGAAGGAATTGCCATTTTCCAAAAGACGGATCGTTTCCTCCTTGGCATAAAGAGCCGGACATTCTCCGAAAATACTGTCCACCGCATAGAGCTTTTCCGAAATTCTCTCCTCATCCCGAAGCCTTTCCAGCTCGGTTAAAGAAATGGCATCCTCCAGTTTAAAAAATCCTACCTTGGTACGCAGCAGGCTCTGCATGGTACCACCGCAGCCCAGCTTCTGACCGATATCGTGGCACAGGGTACGGATATAGGTTCCCTTGGAGCATTCCACACGAATTTTCACTACCGGCAGGCGCATTTCCAATATCTCAATATCCAGAATCTTCACCGGTCTGGCTGCACGTTCCACCTCTTTACCGGCTCTGGCCAGCTCATAGAGCTTTTTCCCATCCACCTTCAAGGCGGAATACATGGGCGGAACCTGCATATAATCTCCCACAAAGCTAAGGATTGCTGCTCTTACCTCTTCCTCGCTGCTGGTCACGGTCAATTCTTTCAGCACCTGTCCGGTCACATCCTGGGTATCCGTTTCCTTTCCAAGTAAAAGCTCTGCCACATATTCCTTATCCTTGTCGGTAAGCATATCACAAAGCTTAGTTCCACTCCCCAGGCACACCGGTAAAACACCTGTAGCATCCGGATCCAAAGTACCGGTATGACCGATTTTCTTTTGCTCACAGATACCGCGCATCTTTGCCACTACATCGTGGGAGGTAAAGCCCTTTTCTTTATAAATATTAATAATTCCGTTATACATACTAATTCTTTTCCTTCATCTGCTTCTCAATGTGGAAGGAAAGGTTATTGACACAATCGTGGAAGGTACCCTTCATAGTACATCCTGCAGCACGGATATGACCGCCACCACCAAAATAAGATGCCACCTCTGCCACATTTACCATCTCGTCAGAGCGCATGCTCACCTTATATTCCAGTACATCTATCTGGTACATAAAGATGGCACAATGTACACCTTCAATATTCCGCAGCTGGTTCACGATGCCGTCCAAATCCTTACTGGTCACATTGTAGAATTCCATTTCCCTCTTATCCACACAGCTTACGATACATGCCCCATCCATAAAACGGATACTCTCCATCAGGGCACGTCCCATAATCTGAGTCTGAAGGTAGGTCTTCTGGTAGAAGGTCTCCTCAATAATCTTGGGGAAATTAAATCCAAACTGAATCAGCTTTGCACCAATCTCCATGGTCTTGGGAGAGGTATTGGAATACTGGAATACACCACAGTCATGGATGATTCCCACGTAAAGAGCCTCTGCAATTTCCTTATTAATGCCTCCCTGTACCAGAAGGTCATACAATACCTCCGCCGTAGCACTGGCCTCCGGTACCACCAGGCTCACATCCCCACAGCCCTTATTGCTGATGTGATGGTCAATATTGATTTTCTTCACAGCCTTCTCATAAATCGGCTGCGCCCCGCCAAGACGGTCCTCGCTGCAATCCAGTGCAAAGAACACATCCATGGGCTCCTGCACATCAAAGTCACCGGAAATCTCATCAAAACCTACCAAATCCTTAAAGGTCTCCGGAGGATTTTCCAAAAAAACGGTCACCTGCGCATCCGGCATCTGCTTCTTTAAGAAACTGCATAGAGCAAGACAAGAGCCCACACAGTCACCATCCGGACGGATATGTCCACTGATACCGATACGCTTTGCACCGCTACAGTCCTGTAATATGTTCATCTATTTTCACACCTCATTTCCATTCAAAGGAAAAGCCCCGCACAATGCGAGGCCTTTCTTTATTCTTCGTCTTCTGAAGTTTCCTGCTCCGCAATTACATCGTTAATCTTCTTAGACATATTTACGCCATATTCAATGGACTGGTCCATAATAAAGGTAATACTTGGAGTATTACGAAGATTAATTCTCTTTGCAAGCTGTGACTTGATAAAACCTTCTGCACTTTTCAGTCCCTGATAGGTATCTTTTCTGGCTTCCTCGCCGCCCAGCACACTGATATATGCCTTGCAGCTCTTTAAATCGGGAGCCACCTCCACAGCCACCACACTGGTAAGTGGACTAATACGTGGGTCTTTGATTTCCCCACGAATCACTTCCGCAAGAACCTTCTGCACTTCCCCGTTTACACGGGTATTTTTAATACTGTTTTTACGCATATCTTCTCTACTTTCTTGGAACCTCAACCATGATGTAAGCCTCTACCATATCCAGCTCCTGCATCTGGTCAAAGCCATCAAATACAAGACCACATTCAAATCCGGTCTTAACTTCCTTTACATCATCCTTAAATCTCTTCAGAGACTTCAGCTCACCTTCGTAAATCTGCTTACCTTCTCTGGTAATACGAATCTTACAGCCTCTCTGGAACATACCATCCATAACGTAAGAACCTGCGATGTTACCGATAGCAGATGCCTTGAAAATCTGGCGAACCTCTGCATGGCCGATAACCTTCTCCTCAAATACAGGATCCAGCATACCCTTCATAGCAGCCTCGATATCCTCAATTGCCTGATAGATAACTCTGTATAATCTTACGTCTACGCCTTCACGCTCTGCGGTAGCCTTTGCAGTAGCGTCCGGGCGAACATTAAATCCGATGATGATGGCATTGGATGCACTAGCCAGGGTTACGTCGGACTCAGAAATCGCACCTACGCCGCCGTGAATACACTTAACCACAACTTCCTCGTTGGAAAGCTTTAAGAGCGACTGCTTCACAGCCTCCACACTACCCTGTACGTCAGCCTTAACGATAAGGTTCAGTTCCTTCAAGTTGCCTTCCTGAATCTGGGAGAATAAATCATCCAGAGACATCTTGGACTTGGTCTCTTCCAGCTTCTTCTCCTTGTTCTGGGCAGTATAGGTCTCCGCGTAGGTCTTAGCACTCTTGTCACTGTCATGAGCGATGAATACTTCACCTGCACTTGGAACGTCGGAAAGACCTAAAATTTCTACCGGAGTAGAAGGCTTCGCTTCCTTCACTCTTCTTCCCTTATCATCAATCATGGCACGAACCTTACCATGGGCAGCACCTGCGGAAATGAAATCTCCCACATGTAAAGTACCCTTCTGTACCAGCACAGTTGCCACAGGACCACGTCCCTTATCCAGCTCAGCCTCGATAACAAGACCTCTTGCCTTTCTATTAGGATTTGCCTTCAGCTCTAATACATCCGCGGTAAGTAATACCATTTCCAGTAAGTTCTCAATACCCTCACCGGACTTTGCAGATACCGGCGCAAATACAGTGCTTCCGCCCCAGTCCTCTGCGATTAATTCAAATTCTGTTAATTCCTGTTTTACCTTTTCCACATTTGCAGCAGGCTTATCAATCTTGTTTACTGCAACAATGATTTCGATACCAGCAGCCTTTGCATGGTTAATTGCCTCGATGGTCTGTGGCTTTACACCGTCGTCCGCTGCAACTACTAAAATTGCGATATCGGTAGAATTTGCACCACGCATACGCATAGCGGTAAATGCCTCATGACCAGGGGTATCTAAGAAGGTAATCTTCTTTCCGTTAATCTTAACGGTATAAGCACCGATGTGCTGGGTAATACCACCGGCTTCCTTATCGGTAACGTTGGTCTTACGAATAGCGTCAAGTAAGGAGGTCTTACCATGGTCAACGTGACCCATTACGCAAACTACAGGAGGTCTTTCCATTAAGTCCTCTTCTGCTTCCTCATCCTCCTTTAAAAGTTCCTCGATAACGTCTACCTTTACTTCCTGCTCACAGAGAATATCATATTCCATAGCAATGTTCTCTGCATCCTCGTAGGAAATTTCCTGATTCATGGTCATAATCTTGCCTTCCATGAACAGCTTCTTGATAATTACTGCTGGCTGCATCTTCATCTTCTCAGCCAGTTCCTTGATGGTGATAGTCTCCGGAAGCACGATTACCTTAATGGTCTCTTCCACTACCTCTTCCTTCTTCTTCTCCGGCTTGATGAAGCGTCCCGGCTTATTCTTTAAAGCACTGTCATCCTCTTCGTAGATGTAGTCCTTCTTATTTCTCTTGTTATCCTTCTCCTGAGAAATACGTCTCTTTTCTTCCTCACGATGCTTTTCATTACCGGTCATAGGAGCATCTGCTGCAAAGCTGCTCTTACCCTGCTGACCGCCTCTGAACTTATCATTCTGACCCGGTCTGCCGCCATCACGTCCACCATCCTTGTTGAATGGTCTCTGACCGTTTCTATCATTGTTATTACGACGCTCGCCATTGCCTGCAAACTGTCCCGGTCTGCCCTGCATACCGTTTCTGTCACCCTGTGGTCTCTGACCGTCACGATTAAAGCCGCCCTGTCTCTGGCCCTGACCGTCCCGGTTAAAGCCACCCTGTCTCTGGCCCTGACCATCACGGTTATAGCCACCCTGGGCTCTATCACTCTGAGTTCTGCGTTCACCTGTACGCTCCGGACGCTCTACTCTCTCCGGGCGCTCGCTTCTTTCCTGGCGCTCCACTCTCTCCGGTGCGGTATTCTTTACCTGCTCCTGCATAACAGGAGTCTGTGCAGGCTTAGCCTCCGCTACCGGCTGTGCCTTAGGCTTAGATTCCGGTCTGGAAGGTACCATCTGTACACTTGGTGTAGGAGATGGAGGGGTCAGTGGCTTAATGGGACGAACCGGTGCAGGTCTCTGGCTATTGTTGTTATTATGTCCATTTCCCTGACGACCACCCTGCTGATTATTTCTGTTATTATTTCCCTGCTGATTACCATTATGGGCAGGCTTCTGTCCCGGCATCTTGGAATTCTGCGGGTTACTTACGAAAATAATTTTTTTCTTCTTCTTAGGAGCTTCCGTCTCCTCTTTCTTTGCCTCCTGTGCAACTACCTCAGGAGTTGTCGTTTTCTTTTCTTCCGTCAACTGTGGTTCTCCTTTTTTTCCAAAAGCTTTGCGCACCATATCTGCTGCTTCGTCATCTACAGAGCTCTGGGCAGCCTTTGCTTCAATTCCTTTTTCCTGTAAAAAGGTAAGAACCTCTTTACTGGGTTTATCTATTTCTTTTGCTAACTCATGTACTTTGATTTTTGCCATGCCTACTACCTCCATTCCTATGCGCTTGGCGCTTCCTGTGAAATTGCTTTTTCCACCGCCTGCGCCAATCCAGCATCGCATACTGCCAACGAAGACCTTAAGTCTTTGCCGATTGCGCGGCCTAACGATTCCTTAGTGCCGAATATATAGACCGGTACCTCATAAAACGAACATTTATCGGTAAATAACTTCTTGGTGTTTGCTGACGCATCCTCCGCCACGATAACAAGCATTGCATCACCTGTCTTCACAGCGTTCTCCGTCTGATATTCACCGCTCACTAAATTATGTCCCCGGTTAGCTAAACCGAGTAATGATAATACCTTACTTCGCATATTCCTCCTCAAATTCTCTGCGGAGGGACTCATATACCTCAGCAGGTATGCTCATCTTAAAGGAGCGCTCCAGACCTTTATTCTTTCCGGCTTTCTCCAGACATTCTTTCTGACTACAAAGATATGCGCCTCTTCCATTTTTCTTGCCTGTTAAATCCAGACAAATCTCACCTTCTGCAGTTTTTACCACTCGCATCATTTCCTTTTTGCTCTTCATTTCACCGCAGCCGATGCACTGCCTCAAGGGTATTTTCTTCAATGTAGAAACCTCCATCTCTGTATTAAACCAAACTCGAAAATGCTTCGCATTTCTGCTTGGTTCTGTGCTATTACATATTCTCTACTTCGTACTCGTCCTCATCTGCGTAGTCTTCGTCATCCATGTAATCCTCATAACGGAATCCGGGAGCATCCTTCGCCTGAGTCTCTGACTTAATATCAATCTTGTATCCGGTAAGTCTTGCTGCAAGTCTTGCATT
>JAFTXD010000118.1 GCA_017461775.1 Lachnospiraceae bacterium | reverse complement strand
ATTGTAGCTGGACTAGCCATAAATGTTTTCATTTGAGTTCCCTCCGTGTAAATTGGTCTTTCGACTTGTTTCTCGTCTCCTTTAAGTCTAAGCGACAGATGTCCGGCCATCCCTTAAGCTCTCCGGAAACATTCCGTTACATGATGCGAGGTACCTTGCTTCGTCGGGGCTATGACTACCACAAACCACACATCCACACAGTGATATATTATAAAATAGCACCACTTCGATGTCAACCATAAATTTCTAAAAAATTACAGAAAGTCGTATTTTATCAGCATTAGTCCCTGGGGCGGTGCCGTGGGGCCTGCTGCCTGACGATTTTTTGCTAAAATAATCCCGGGAATATCCTCAGGTTTCTTCTTTCCCTGACCTACTTCCATCAGCGTACCTGCAATAATACGCACCATATTATATAAAAATCCATTACCGGTCACACGTATCACCAGCTCCGGGCCCTGCTCCTCTACTGTTAAATCATAGATAGTGCGGACCGTGGTTTCCACCTGGGCTCCCACCTGGCAAAAGCTCTTAAAATCATGCTCTCCCACGAAATAAGCCGCAGCCTGCTGCATTGCCTGCACATTCAGCTTCCGATAGGTAAAAAGGCTGTATAAGCGCTTTACAGGCATGGGAAACTCCCCACGGTAAATACGGTATTCATAGGTCTTACGACTATTTTGATGGCGGGGATGCCAATCCAAGGGCACCTCCTCGGACTTCTGGATACGGATATCCTCCGGCAGTCTCTGATTCAAGGCATAGGACACCTTTTCCCCGGGAATACGGGCAGTGGTATCAAATACGGCGATATTGCCCATGGCATGCACACCGGAATCGGTTCTGCTGGCGCCGATAACCTGTATGTCCTCCTTCAATAAATCAGAAAGGCATCTGTTTAATTCACTTTCAATGGTCACCACCCCCGGCTGCACCTGCCACCCGCAGTAAGCCGTACCGTCGTAGGCAACCGTCAAACGTATTCTTTTTTTCTCCATTATAAAACAATTCCTATTGCAATCTTCACCACAAGATATCCTGCGATGACAAGGTATGCCAGTTTGTCTTCCCTTTTGTACACCAGCGGCTTCATCTTGGTACGTCCTTCTCCGCCGCGATAACATCTGGCCTCCATGGCCATGGCCAAATCATTGGCTCTACGGAACGCGGAGATAAACAGGGGCACCAAAAGAGGAACCAGCGCCTTGGCTCTTTTTAGCAGATTTCCTGACTCAAAATCTGCACCCCTGGCAATCTGCGCCTTCATGATTTTATCCGTTTCTTCCAGCAAAATCGGAATAAACCTGAGGGCAATAGACATCATCATTGCCACCTCATGGACCGGTACCTTAAATACCTTTAAGGGGCTCATCATTTTCTCCATACCATCGGTCAGATTGTTCGGCGTGGTAGTAAGTGTCATCACTGAAGAACCGATAATCAGCATACTTAACCGAATCGCCATGGAAATGGCAATCCAAAGACCCTCTTTGGTAATTTTCAGCTTCCAAAAGGAAATAAGCACCTCTCCCGGCGTCAAAAATAGGTTAAAAACCACGGTTATGAGTAGTAGAAACACAATGGTCTTCATTCCCCGTACCATAAAGCGGAAAGGCACTTTGGAGAGCTTCACCACCAGCGCCAGAAAAAGACCTGCCACCAGATATCCCCAGATATTCTCAAAAAGAAACAGGGAGATAATATAAAGCAGTGTTCCTCCCAGCTTCACTCTGGGGTCCAGCTTATGAACTACAGACTCTGTCTGATAATATTGTCCTAACGTAATATCTCTTAACATAAATTAACCCAACTTTTTCCAAATCTCTTCCGCAGCCTCCTCAATGGTGGTGGCTGTTGTATTTACGTTCAGTCCCTTGTCCTTCAAGGCATGCATAATATAAGTCACCTGGGGTGCGGAAAGTCCCACCTCTTCCAGCTCCTTATAATTCTTAAAGACCTCCTTGGGGGTATCGTCATACATGACACGTCCCTTATTCATCACAATGATACGGTCCACATATTCTGCCACATCGTCCATGCTGTGGCTTACCAGAATTACCGTCAAGCCGGTCTCCTTCTGCAGGCGCTTAATCATGTCCAGAATCTCTTCTCTGCCCTTTGGGTCCAGTCCTGCTGTGGGTTCATCCAAAATCAGCACCTTGGGCTTCATAGCCATCACACCGGCGATAGCCACACGACGCTTTTGACCACCGGAAAGCTCGAAGGGCGACTGGTAAAAATATTCATCGGGAAGTCCTACCTGCTTCAGCGCCTCGTAAGCCCGAAGCTCCACTTCCTTTTTCTCCAGTCCCAGATTCTTGGGGCCAAAGCATACATCGGTGAATACATCGATTTCAAAAAGCTGATGCTCCGGGTATTGAAATACCAGACCCACGTTGCTGCGAAGCTTTTTCATATCATAATCTTTATCATAAATATCCTCGCCATTATAATACACATGTCCCTCGCTGGCTTCCATCAAGCCATTCAGGTGCTGCACCAGGGTGGACTTCCCGGAGCCTGTATGACCGATAATACCGATAAACTGACCATCGGGTATGGTCAGACAGATATCATCCAGCGCACGATGCTCCATGGGCGTATCTTTTTCATATATATAACTGATATGGTCTAAAATAATTGCCACGTTGTTTTCCTTTCCTCTAAAACACTATATGCGAAGTGCATCAATCAATTCCTTGGTGATAAGGATTCCATCGGGAAGATTCATTCCCTTTTTCTTTAGCTCATAGGCAAGCATGGTTACCTGTGGTACATCCAGCCTGAGGCTCTTAAGCTTCTCTACCTGGGAGAAAATTTCCCTTGGCGTTCCTTCCATGGCGATGGCTCCCTGGTCCATTACAAATACCTTATCCGCGTAGATAATCTCCTCCATATAGTGAGTAATGAGGATAACAGTGATGCCTTCCACATCATTCAGTCCACGGATTGCGCGGATAACCTCCTTGCGCCCGTTCGGATCCAGCATAGCAGTAGGCTCATCCAGCACAATACACTGGGGATGCATAGCCAGTACACCGGCAATGGACACACGCTGCTTCTGTCCACCGGATAGCTTGTTGGGAGAATGCTTGCGGAACTCATACATTCCTACTGCACGAAGACTCTCTTCCACCCGCTCCCAGATTTCCTTGGTAGGGATGCCCATATTCTCCGGGCCAAAGCCTACGTCCTCTTCCACCACCTGCCCGATAATCTGGTTGTCCGGATTCTGGAACACCATGCCCGCACGCTGTCTAATATCCCAGACATGCTCCTCTGCCTTGGTATCCATACCATCCACCCAGAGGGTTCCCTCCGTGGGATATAAAATAGCATTCATATGCTTTGCTAATGTAGACTTTCCGGAACCGTTATGCCCCAAAATGGCGATAAACTGCCCCTTCTTGATATCCAGGCTCACATGATCCACTGCAGTGGTAATGCCCTCCACATTGCCCTCTTCATCACGTCTGATATATTCAAATGTTACGTCATCTGCTTTAATAATTCCCATAGAGTTATCACTCCTGTTTTTTACAAATCCACATTGCTCTGAATAGTTATCATTTTACTAAATCACAGCCACAATTACAACTAAAATATATTGGAACAAAAAGAAAGAGCTCTGCACTGAAACAGTGCAAAGCTACATAAAGTCATTATACTAACTCAAGTACAACTTCCATAGCTGCGTCACCCTTACGCTGACCAATCTTGATGATTCTGGTATAACCACCCTTACGGTCTGCATACTTAGGTGCAATTTCCTCAAATAACTTGGTAGGGATATCGATAGTCTTGGTGTTTCTCTTCTTGCCAGCTGCTTCTGTAGGAACTACAGTTACAGTGTTAACAGCCTTAATCATCTGTCTTCTAGCATGAAGTCTTGAAGGAAGATCCTTCTTGATTTCCTTTTCAACGGTTTCGAACTGAGT
>JAFTXD010000117.1 GCA_017461775.1 Lachnospiraceae bacterium | reverse complement strand
ATTCCATTATTGACAGAAGGCTTTGCCACTGCCGTCCCTGCTACGGTCTGCACAGGAGTCATATTGGTAGCATACTCAATATAACGTAAATCTGCGCCTTTTTTATTCAAAAGCACATCCGTAGCCAGTGCCTGGGCAACCAATTGCTCCTGAGACGGATTGGCGATGGCCATGGTAAGTCCCGCCTCTATCGCCAGATTTAAAAATGCTGAATTCACATAGGGTCTGCCGGGCATACCAAAGGAAATATTGGATAAACCACAGATGGTTGCAAGACCATTTTCCTTACAATAACGAATGGTTTCTATGGTCTCTAATGCTGCCATTTTATTGGCACCCACCGTAGTCACCAAACCATCCACTACGATATCTTCCTTCCTCATGCCAAGCTCTAAAGCCCGCTCATATATCTTATCAATAATCTGCTTCTTCTCTTCTAAATCCTTAGGAAGTCCTTCGTCGGATAAAGGAAGCAGAATAAACATAGCACCGTATTTTTTCACGATAGGAAGGAGCTTTTCAAACTTTTCCTTCTCATAAGAAACAGAATTCACCAGCGCTCTTCCCGGATATACACGGAGAGCCGCCTCAAGTACATCCACATGACTGGAATCTAAGGAAAGAGGAAGATTTGTTACCCCCTGCACCTCTGCCAGAACATTCAGCATCATTTTCTTCTCATCGATACCACTCATACCCATATTGATATCCAGAATTGCTGCCCCTCCGGCCTCCTGCTCTTCCGCAAATTTCAGCACCATATCCAGCTTGCCTTCCCTAAGTTCCGCCTGAAGTGCCTTTTTTCCGGTAGGATTAATTCGCTCGCCCACGATGATAAATGGATCATCCAGACCAAAGGCAACAGTTTTACGCTCGCTGGCCAGATAACGGATGCCTTCCTGCACTGTATGTTTTACAGGCCTTTCCTCTCTAAGCATCTTCTTAAGTCCTGCAATATACGCCGGTGAAGTACCACAACAACCACCCAGCACGGCAGCACCAGCCTGCACAAGAAGCTTCATCTCTTCCACAAAATCAGCCACGTCCATATCGTAAACTGTCTTGCCATCCTCACCCATCTTAGGAAGTCCCGCATTTGGCTTGGCAATCAGCGGAATATTACATACCTTAGCCATTTCCTCAATGACAGGAACCATGGTCTTAGGACCGGCGCCACAATTTACACCAATGCCATCCGCACCCAGGCTCTCCAGTACCACTGCCACAGTCTGCGCATCACTGCCAAAAAGAGTGCGTCCATCTCCCTCAAAGGTCAAAGTCACTAAAACAGGTAACTCACAAACCTCTTTCGCTGCAATCAGCGCACATCTGCACTCTGCAAGGCTTAGCATGGTCTCCACTACCAAAAGGTCCACACCGGCTTCCACCATATACTGAATCTGCTCTTTATAGATGTCAATCAGCTCCTCATGTCCCATTTTTCCCATGGGATAAAGCTGCTGACCGGTCATGGTGATATCTCCGGCTACCAGTCCATTTTTCCCGGCTGCTTCTCTGGAAATCGCCACCAGGTTATGTATAATTTCCTTTTGACGGTCTGCAAGCCCATACTCATCCAGCTTCACACGATTACAGGTAAAGGTGGGAGCATAAACAACATTAGAACCTGCCTCCACATACTCCTTCTGAAGCTGCATAAGCACCTCCGGATGAGCCAATATCCACTCTTCCGGGCAGACACCTGCCGGCATGCCTCTCTTTATCAGATTTGAACCGGTTGCGCCATCTAAAAGTACAAAACCGCTTTCACATAATTCTTTCCACTGTGTTTTATTCAATATAAATCCCTCTTTCGAAATTTCATTAAACCTAATCATAACACAAATGTGTTTTTCCTACAATGCCCCAATGTACCCACGAACCTTAACAAAAAACAACAATATCTTGCGGATTTTGTAATAATGTGCTAAATTATAAAGGATAAGTTTTAAGGAGAGTTTTGTTATGAAAAAAATTGCTTTAGCTTTATTCATATGTCTGACCTTTACCGGTTGCGGTTCTTTTTCTTCCGAACCGGAAAGAGACCCTGCCCTGGTTCAATTCGAAAAGGATATTAATACCATGTGTGATTCCATCGCTTCTATCGATGAAAATATCAATAGTATTTCCTTTTCTTATGAGGATGAGGACGCCTTTAGTGATGCCAAGGACAGTCTGATTGAACAGCTCAATTTATTAGAGCAAGAATTTGTAAAATTCGGCGAAATGGATTTTCCATCCGATTATGATTATCTTGAGGAAATGGCTGATGAAGCCAGTGCATATATGACCGAAGCAGTCAACTCATACACTCTGATGTATGGCGATGATGCTTATACCGTCAATATGGAAGAATATGCAGATGAGAACTACGCTCGTGCTTATAAGCGTGTAAATATTATTCTGGCTCTTCTTCGCGGCGAAACACCTGAGGAAGAAGGACTTACCATTCAGTAGATTTTCGATAAAAAATGGCTGCCACAATTTTGTGACAGCCATTTCTAATGCTCAAATTACTTTAAAATCTTGATTGCTCCAAGAACAGGAACTTCCTTGTTTTCTTCTTTGATTGCATATACAAGACCTAAAATCCAGCAGACTAATAAGAAAATGCTGATGATTAAGCTTACAAAACCACCAAGAACAGGAATTAAACCAAGAATCCAGGAAAGGATAAGGTTGTTAATGAGAACTGCAACATTAACTACTAACGCCTGATTTAAGTGGAATTTTGCTCCTTCCTTATCGCCTGCTAAGAATGCGATTAACCATCCAATCAGCGCGATATATGCTACAATACCGGTTACCTTCTTACTCATTATAATTTCTCCTTTTGTAAATATTTATATTTATATCGTTTCGATATGAAATACCAACAATAAAACATTTCGCAGAATACAGTTAATAACGACGATACCCAAAGCAATGTACAGATACATCACATTCGGCCACTTTCGAAGAAGCAAATGATACAAAGCAACAATCACCACATACATTATAATGGGATGATACCACAAGGATTCTAAGAAATGTCCCT
>JAFTXD010000116.1 GCA_017461775.1 Lachnospiraceae bacterium | reverse complement strand
TTTTCAGCTATAAGCAACGAAGCAAACCTTAGACAGCAGCAATATGGATGGCTTATTTTTGGTGTAAGCGAGAAGGATAAGGTGAAACATATTGTAGGAACTGCCTTTAAAAAAGGTGATCAGACTTTGTTAGAAAGATTTAAATATGAGATTGCAAAAGATACAAAGAATGGTATGACTTTCTATGATATTATCGAGATATTTCCTAAAGCTGATGGGAAAGAATACAGGGTTCTTATGTTTAAAATTCCTGCAGCTGCGACAGGAATACCTACAGATTGGAAAACAAATTATTATGAGCGCGCGGGAGAAAGTCTTGTTCCTTTAAAACAGTACAAGATTGATGCAATCCGTTCTCAGGAACGAAAAGATTGGTCGAAGCAGATTCTTGAGAAGGTAACGATTGAACACTTAGATAAAAGCGCAATTACTTTAGCGAGAGAAAAGTATAAGGAAAAGATGAATCAGGAACATATTACCGAAGAAGTAGATGCTATGAATGATGAACAGTTTCTTACGAAAGTGAAACTGATGATAGATGGGAAAATTACACACGCAGGCATGTTGCTTCTTGGGAATTCTGATTATGACTATTTGTTTCAATCAGCACCGAGCATTATGTGGAGATTATATGGTGCAGATGGAATAGATAAGGATTATGCAATATTTAAAATTCCTTTTATCAATGTAGTTGATAAAGTGTTTGCGAAGGTAAGAAATTTAACATATAGATATATGCCAAACCAGTTGACATTGTTTCCTATGGAAACGGAACAATACAATAGTTGGCTGATTCGAGAGTTGTTGAATAATTGTATTGCACACACCAATTATCAATTGGGTGGGCGAATCTATGTAAATGAATTTGAAGACAAGATTAAATTTACGAATCCGGGAGATTTTATACCGCAGAGAATAGAAAATGTTTTGGAAGTAAGTTATAATCCGCCATTTTATCGAAATCAGTTATTAGCTGAATCGATGGTTGCGTTTCATATGATTGACACGGCTACACTTGGAATCCGAAGAGCATATAATATTCAGAAAGCAAAGTATTTCCCGATGCCGGATTATAATGTAACAGCTGGTACTCAAGTAGAAGTAACGGTATATGGAAAAACTATAAATGATAATTATATGCATATTTTGTATGACCATCCGGAGTTGGACTTGCAGACAGTATTTTTATTAGACCGAGTACAGAAGGGCTTGACGATACAAAAAGAGGATGTTGATAAGCTGAGAATGTTGAAATTGGTCGAAGGTAGAGTTGGTAGTTTGTATTTATCAGCATCTGCGGCGAAAAGTATATCAGATGGTGCAGGCTATATTAAGAACAAAGGATTTGATGACAAATATTATAAGGATTTGATTGTAGAATATTTAAAGCAATACGAAAAAGCTCAGAAAAAAGAAATAAGAGAATTGCTTTGGGATAAACTTCCAGATGCACTGAGCGATAAGCAGAAGGAGAATAAAATCCGCAATTTGCTTTACGCGTTAAAACAACAGCAAATTATAGAAACGGATTCTACAAATCAACAAAAATCAAACTGGATATTAAAAAAGTAGCTTGGATATATCTCTTGAGTATAGACAAGATTTAGTCAAGGTTTAGACAAAAGTAGTTTCAGAAAATAAGCAATAGAAAAGGATTTAGACAAGATTTAGTCAAGATTTAGACAAGAATCAACAGAGGATTAAACAGGGTGTTATTGAATGTCAGTAATGCCTTGTTTTTTTGCACAAACAGAGTATAATAGTTGTAACAGAACGTTATGACTATAACAGAAAGGTTGGAGGATATGAACATAGCAGCATATTGTCGAGTTTCCACAGATAAAGAAGACCAGCTCAACAGTTTAGAGACTCAGAAAGAGTTTTTCTTAGAATATACAAAACGCACAGGGGACAACCTTATTAAATTATATGCAGATGAAGGTATTTCCGGAACTAAAATTAAGAATCGTAAGGAATTCCAGCGTATGCTTGCAGACGCAGAGAAGGGCTTGTTCGATATGGTTGTGGTAAAGGATATTTCACGTTTTGCCAGAAACACAGTAGATTTATTACAGAGTGTTCGTAAGCTCAAAGCACTTGGTATCGAGACACAGTTCCTGACTGCTAATATGACCAGTATGGGTAACTCTGAATTCGTATTAACTATCTTCGGAGCATTAGCTCAGGAAGAAAGTGCGAACACTTCTAAGCGAATCAAGTTCGGTAAGAAAGTGAATGCGGAGAAAGGTCGAGTGCCTAACATTGTTTATGGATACGACAAGACCATCGGGGACTATTTTAATTTGTCTATTAATGAAGAGGAAGCAAAGGTTATCCGTCAAATGTTTACTTGGTACACGGAGGAAGGATTTGGAGGAGCCAAGATTGCGAATATGCTCAATGAACGCGGTATCAAAACCAAACGGGGAAACAATTGGAGTCAGAATTCGGTATGCCGTATTCTGACTAATGAGATATACACCGGAAAGATTATCAATGGTAAGGAAGAGGTTGCGGATTTCCTGACCGGGCAGAGAAAGGAAAAGGATGAATCGGAATGGTTGGTTACGGTTCGTCAGGAACTCCGTATCATTGATGATGGAACCTTTGATAGGGCGCAGGCGATTTTAAAAGGTCGTCACGATTCATTCAAGCTGACTCACGAGCGTCAGAGCAACAAGTATTTATTCTCTACATTGATTAAATGTAAGGACTGTGGTTGGTCCTTCCGCAGAAGTGTTCGTCAGTATAAGAATACTTATGTGCGATGGGTGTGTTCCGGTCACAATGGTCGTGGTGCAGATAGCTGTCCGAATGCAATTACAGTAGATGAGGAAGAATTGATTCAAGTACTGCAGGAGTACTTTCAGGATGTACTCGGCAAGAAAAAAAAGATTATCGACCATGTAATTAGAGAATTTCAGCGTGTCTACAAAGCAAAGGATGAGAATATCGAATATGAAAAGGAACTCAACGCAGAGTTAAATAAACTACGTAAGTCCCGTGAGAAATATATGGACATGTACACCGACGATTTGATTTCCAGAGAGGAATTGAATGAGAAAATCGGTGGCATGCGAAAAGAGATAGAGCGATTGGAAAATGAACTGAAAATGGTATCGTACCATCTGACTAAGGGGGAGCAGTTGGAAGCAATTCTGAACAGTACCTTCAAGGAGTTGGAAGATATTACAGATGTTCACGAAATGACCAATACTCAGTTAAAGCGTCTTATCAATAAAATCGAAGTGGACAAGGATGGTAATGTAGATATTTATCTGCGTCTTATTGGCGATTTGGATTGGACGAAACTGTCTTGATTGATGGATACGAAAAACCAGAGGAAAACAAAGGCGACCATCAAGCAGACAACCAAGAGAACAAAGAAACTAGTAAAGCAAAAGCCTCAGGAAACGCCAAAGCGACTGATAAAACAAATACAAGCGAAACTACAAATAAAACCGTTCCAAATGCCTGCAACCATACATAAGGATTGCGCAGAACGTCTGCAAACCATCAATCCAAGTCTTGCCAAAAGTGTGCGCCAGGTTTTGGATGTGAATAAGTCCGAGCGGCACATCCGGGGCGGCCTTGCGACGAAAGAAAAATATTTACACATGCATGAAAATGTGTAAAAATAGGGATATTACTGATAAAAGGGAGACTTGGATGAACATTATTAAAGATAAAAAGAAGATGAAACGAATATTGGTGAAGGCAATTAAAATCGGTCTGGGCAGTAGTCTGGCTATACTTCTGGCAAGCTTTTTAGAGCTGCAATACCAGATTTTTGCAGGTACCATTACGCTTCTTACCATTCTGACCACTAGGTGGGAAACGATACGTCTGTCATTTTATCGTGTGATCACCTTCTTTATTTCCGTAGCAGTGTGCTGGCTGGTTTTTAGCCATCTGGGCGGGGGCTGGCTGGAATATGGATTGTTCGTGTTCATTATCATCATAATTAACGAGCTGATGGGATGGAGTGCCACATTATCGGTAAATGCGGTTATTGGCGCCCATTTCTTCACGGAGATGGATTTCAGTCTGCGGTTTATTGCCAACGAATTTGCTCTGGTTCTTATCGGCATTGTGATAGCGGTAATACTCAGCTTTTTCAATAACAATAAGGGCAGTGAGAAGCAGATTTTGAAGGATATGAAATACGTGGAGGACAATCTGCAGGGGATACTGACACATCTGTCAGCTTATCTACGCAAGGAAGAACTGCCGCACAGTGTTTGGGATGATATCAATAGTCTGGAGGATAAGCTGAAGGAATTCATTCAGGATGCCATTGAGTATAATAACAATTCCTTTTCGGACCATCCCACTTACTATGTGGATTATTTTGAAATGCGCCTTTTGCAGGTTGACATGCTTCGAAGTCTTCATGAAGAGATGCAGAGAATGCGTTCCATGCCTGTCCAGGCAGATGTAGTGGCGGATTATCTTGACTTTATGAACGCCTGTCTCGGAAAAATGGATTCTCTGGAAATGCAGATTGAGAAGCTTCATGAAATTCTGAAACATTTGAAAGAAGACCACTTACCTCAGGATATGGAAGAATTCCAAAGTAGAGCAATCCTCTATCATGTCCTTATGGATATTGAGGATTTTCTATATATTAAAAGACGTTTTGTGGAAGGTCTGGATGAGAAATATCGCAGAGAGACCTTTATAAAGACTATGGATTAGTCTGAGGAGGAGATACGTGAAAAAGGAATTGGTAGTAGTCATTGATTTTGGCGGTCAGTACAATCAGCTGGTGGCCAGACGGGTAAGAGAGTGCAATGTGTATTGTGAAATCTATTCTTACAAGGTGGATTTGGAAAAAATCAAAGCCATGAATCCCAAGGGAATCATCTTAACCGGCGGTCCCGACAGCTGTTACAGGGAGGGCGCAGCAACCTGTGATCCCGCTTTGTTTGAGCTGGGAATCCCGGTGCTGGGACTTTGCTATGGAGCCCAGCTGATGAATCATGTGCTTGGTGGCCAGGTAAAGCGTGCCACGGTGCGGGAGTATGGTAAGGCAGAGCTTAAGGTAAATACTTCATCCCCGCTTTTTGAAGGGGTGCCGGAGGAATCTGTCTGCTGGATGAGCCATTTTGATTACATTGCAAGGATTGCGCCCGGTTTTGAAATCGTGGCAACTACCAAGGACTGCCCGGTAGCGGCGGACCAGTGTGTGGAGAAGAAGCTATATGGGATTCAGTTCCACCCGGAAGTACTGCATACCCAGTATGGGGCGAAGATGCTGTACAATTTTGTGCGAAATATCTGCGGCTGCAAGGGTGACTGGAGAATGGATGCCTTTGTGGAGGAGCAGGTGAAGGCGATACGTGAGAAGGTTGGTACGGGCAAAGTGCTCTGCGCCCTTTCCGGTGGCGTGGATTCCTCCGTGGCAGCAGTGCTCTTATCCAAAGCAATCGGAAATCAGCTGACCTGTGTATTTGTAGACCACGGGCTTCTTCGTAAGAATGAAGGGGATGAGGTAGAGGCGATTTTTGGATCGGAAGGTAATTATGAACTGAATTTTATTCGTGTAAATGCCCAGCAAAGATTTTATGTGAAATTGGCCGGGGCATCCGAGCCGGAGACGAAGAGAAAAATCATCGGCGAGGAATTTATCCGTGTCTTTGAGGAAGAGGCTAAAAAAATCGGTGCCGTGGATTTCCTTGTGCAGGGAACTATTTACCCGGATATCGTGGAAAGCGGTCTGGGCGGCGAGTCCGCAGTGATTAAGTCCCACCACAATGTGGGCGGTCTGCCGGATTGCGTGGAGTTTAAGGAAATTATTGAGCCATTACGTGATCTCTTTAAAGATGAAGTGCGCCAGGTGGGCTTAGAGCTGGGAATCCCGGAAACGCTGGTGTTCCGTCAGCCCTTCCCCGGTCCCGGACTTGGTGTGCGCATCGTGGGTGAGGTTACCGAGGAAAAGGTACGCATCGTGCAGGAGGCGGATGCCATTTATCGTGAGGAAATCGCCAATGCCGGCTTAGAACGCAGCATTAATCAGTACTTTGCAGCGCTGACCAATATGCGAAGCGTGGGTGTCATGGGGGATGAGAGAACCTATGATTATGCTGTAGCACTTCGTGCAGTGAATACCATCGACTTTATGACGGCGGAGGCCAGCGAGATTCCATGGCCGGTGCTTCGTAAGGTGACCAGTAGGATTATTAATGAGGTAGGGCATGTGAATCGCGTGCTTTATGATATTACCAGTAAGCCACCGGGGACGATAGAGCTGGAATAATACCCTGTAAAATAGAAAAATTGACAAGGCAGAAAGGTAAGTAGTGAAACGGGACCGCTGAGTTGAGGCGGTCCCGTTTAATGATGAATTAGTTTTTTATTGCCGGCACAAAATTTGCCATGCTGTATTCATAGTAATCCGTAAAGTTTTCTTCCATGTATTTCTTTAGGGCAAAAGGAGAAGCGATGCAGGTAAGCACAGGCACCGTGTTGTCTATCGCCAGCTCATATGGCAGTTCAAAGGATGCAGAGGCTTTGGCGTCTACACGCCTGTCATAGGGAACAACCAGATTCCAAAGCTCTTCTGCCACGTGGGTACAGTTGTAGAAAATGCCGTGGTAAGTGTTTGTGAGATTCCCTAAATGCATTCCGGTCTCCAGGGCGGCGATATCCTGCAAGGTTAGCGCATAATCTATACAGCTGTTTGGAGCATATTTAGTGTATCCCACATGGAATTTGTGTGCTTCTAGGTTGTACCAAAGTCCTCCGTGGAACCAGTTGCCTAAAACAGCCAAATCGACGGTTTCAACAATATCGACGTTATAATTGCCATCTGCAGAGGAGGTTCCGGCAGAACCAATCGCAATATCCGTACCGCTTTCTAAGGTATACGTGTCGGGCGCAGTGTTTTCGGAGTAAATGTTACCGGGGAGAACATCTACGCCACGATAGCACGACGAAACATCTAAGGTTAAATCATTTACATAGCTATGCAGGATTAAAAAGGAATGTCCCTGTTTTAGCCCTCCGTTATTTTGAGAAAGCAGTGTCAGCTTTGCCAGGATACCACCCTCCAGACCGCGGACAAATACTGCGGTATCCTCTCCATCGGGGATGCCATCACCGTCCGTATCTGAGATGGCAGGATAAGAATGGATGAGGGCATACTTCATGCTGGGGCTATTATCGTTCCATTCTACAATATAGCCGGTGTTTTCGATGACATAGAAATTATCGGAATACTGTGCTCCTGCGTTCGAGGCATCGTTCCAGTCGCCCCTGACCTTCTTTTTGAAGGCTCTCGAGTACATTTCCACATAGGCTTCCACAGCCTGCATATTGTTTGGCTCGGAATCACCCCAATGGGTATATTCAAATGGCTCTCCGGTAACCCACACCCAGCCGTTTTCGGTCAGGCGGGAACCCAGCCAGTACAGTCCCATCCCGTTCTCAGGGAGAATTCCTTGGACAAATATCTGTTCCTGCGGCGTGGTAATGGTGCACAGATAGCCCCCAAGGCTTTCTGCCTTGGCACGGGCGGTGTCCCAGTATTCGCCCACATCAAAGATTTTGTAATAGTGCCCATTAAAATTATAGGCATCCGTTGGTATCTCATCCAGATAGGCAATCGTCACTTCCTGTCCGTTCAGCAGTCCGTCACCATCAAAGTCATTGTTAGCCTGTACCTCTTCGTAAGTAGCGTTGCCAAAGACTTTTTGTCCCGTGCCGCTTAAGATTTGTCCGTCACACAGCAGATAGGTATCCCGGTCGGAAATGCCATCGGCATTACTGTCGGTTTCTGCGGAAGGCAGGGACTCCATAGTTATTATACCGGGGATTGCCTCGGTGGGCTTGTACATGGCGTTTTCATCAAGCAGCATGTAGGTCGAAAAATGAGTGGTCTGTGCCGTGGCAACACCATTTGAAATATAGGTATCCAGCGGGTAAAAGCATTGAGTTTCCTCGTCAAAGCAGCAGATGGCCGGAGTGATAGCTTTGTTATTGGACCAGGCTTCCTGCAAGGAAAAGGAGATGGTCACGGTACCCGGATTGCCGCTGTCTACCTCAAAGCAAAATGCATCGGAAAGATATCCGGGGATATCCTCATTAAAACGCACATCCTCAGAAGCTGTGACGGAAAAGCTCTGGGCATCGCTGCCGCCTGCGCAAATGGAGGCTCCTGCCGTGACTGCGCCGGAGGTTTCGGACTTGGTTATTTCAAAAGAGGAGTCCGGCCAGAGGGGGTCATATCCATGAGCAAGCTCGTTGCCATCCTGCAAGCCGTCGCGGTCGGTGTCGGCCTGCAGAGGGTCGGTAAGGTATGTGAAAAGCTCATCATAATCGCTTAAGGCATCGCCGTCCGTATCGGAGGCAAAGGGGTTTGTCTCATACAGCTTAATCTCATCCTCATTTATGATGCCATCCTCATCCGTGTCCTCGTTAAAGTCTGCTATTCCATTTTCATTTGCATCCGCATTTAAAGGGTCGGTATTCAGTACATACAGCTCTTTGTAATCGTCGATACTGTCACTGTCGGTATCGGCTAGATCCATATCAGTTCCCCAAATCCTCTCCCAGTAGTTACTGATTCCATCTCCGTCATTGTCAGCGTTGTCGATATTGCAACAGGCTACATTTTCCGGCGAGGAATTGTGGATATCGTAGGTCACTTCGTACTGGGTCCACTTATTTTTGCACAGGAAGGTCACTTCATTGCAGCCCCAGAATAGGCCGATGTCGCTGATGGTCACTGTGTCATCGGGAAGCGGTTCGCAGTAAAATACCCTGTCGCCGAATTCGTTTGTAACACTGCAGGAAAGAAAGGTTATCTGTTTCTCCGGATTTAATTCGCAGGCCAGAGTCAGCTTTTCGTCAGTGTAGTAGGCATCCTCGTTGGCATCGTATTTAAGGGCCGAAGTATCAAGTGTGAGCCATGAGCCGGAGTCTTTAGCGCCGCCTGCGCGGGTGTGCATAAACCATATGGCTCCCGGCACGCCCATGCATAATAGGATAATCAATATAGGTAGTAATTTCTTTTTCATCGTTGGTGTCCCTTCCCAAAAGTACAGAGGTATTATACAGAGATATTCCCTATTTTACAAGCTTTTCCTTTTTAAACCACCGGTTTATGGCGGCGGGACAGAAAAACCCGTATCATAGCAATATGAAATGTGTTACAATGGAGAAAATGCAGGGAGGGATGCCAATGCAGAGAATGGAACCTTTTTTTGAATTAATTAAGATGGACAACAGGGGAGATGACTCCGTGCCAAGGAAGTCACATGCCAGATTATTCCGAAATGGTACGGTGGTGATTAACAGTGTATATGTAAGCGACGATAAGGATATGTGCATTTCGCAGCGGGATGGCAGTTTGGAGAATATCAGACTGGCGGAGCTGGCAGAGATGTTTGAGATGTAGTGTATGAATACGTTTGGTTTGTTCATAGGCCTGTGTAATCTGGATATCATATATTACAGTGATACACAGATGCCCGGAGATAATTGTAAAAAGAAAATTACTGACTACCGCATGGCTGTGGGTGGTCCTGCCGCCAATGCAGCGATTACCTATTCATTGCTTGGCGGGGAAGCGTATTTATATACCGCCATCGGGAATTCACCCATGGGGAGGATGTTGAAGCAGATGCTCGGGGAGCAGGGCGTGCAGGTGATGGATGTGGCTGAGGCTGAGGAGGCAGTCAATTGTAATGTTTCCTGCATCCATGTGAATACAGCAAGCGGTGACCGCACCATTCTCAGCGGACAGGCAGGTAGAACGGTGGGGGAAGAGTTCTTAACCCAACTTTCCGATTTCGTGGAAAACTGCGCCTTTGTCTTGTATGATGGGAATCTGCCGGGTGTGGAGGAGGAGCTGGTCACTCAGGTGAGCCGATGCAAAAGAGAACTGGTGCTGGATGCGGGAAGCTATAAGCCCGGTTTTGCCACCTGCTTTGGCGTGGCACCTACCGTTATTTCTTCAGAGAGCTTTGTGGATGATGCTGGAAATGATGTTTTTGCATTAAATGCTATTCACAATTTTAACCGTTGTGCCCAGACCAGAGGTGCTTCCTCTCTTCGATATGAGAGGGATGGACAGATTTGTGAGCATCCGGTTCGCAGTGCGGCAGCAGTGGATACGTTGGGGGCCGGTGATATTTTTCATGGAGCCTATTGTTATTTTAAATATGTGCAAAATTTGTCTTTTGAGGAAGCACTTTCCGGTGCGGCCGATGTTGCATCTTATACGGTGGAAAAGCGCGGTGTGATTGATGGATTACTATATGCAAAGACTATGCTTGACAAAGATAACCAGTGATGTAACAGAATAATTCCCGATTCTTTTTCTCATACTACTAATACTCTGCAGAAAAATGCAGTAGAAAATGTATTAGGAGGTAGGAGTTATGGCACAGCTGTCAGAAAAAGAATTGTCAGCCCTTAAGGCATTATTGTCGGAAGAAGAACTTTTGGTGAAGAAATTTCAGATGCTCGCAGAGCAGGCTGATAATAGTGAGGTAAAAAGTAAGATGCTGGAGATTTCAAAGAAGCATCAGAATCACTTTAACATGCTTTACGCAAAGTTATCATAAGGGGAGGGACATTATGGGAGTATATACAGAAAAAGAAGTTTTAGGGGATGCTCTGGCAAGTCAGAAGTGTTCCACCAATAATTTTAACACCTTTTCCAACGAGTGTGTTCATGAGGATTTGAGACAGACCTTGCTTAAGATTTTAAGCGAGGAGCATGATATCCAGCAGGATGTGTTCAATATGATGCACAGCAAGGGATATTATCCTACACCCGCAGCAGAACAGCAGAAGGTGGATCAGTTAAAGCAGCAGTACGCAAAGTGCGCAAGCGGCAGCTGCTAGGAATAGGAAAGATAATGAGGCGACACCGAAATAAGGTGTTGCCTTTTTGCTATGGCGACGAGGAAAATGAGCATCGTGCTTGCACGAATGAACATTTGACGACCGCTAATCAGAGCGAGATTCGCAAAGCGTATCTCGTCTCTGCTGTAATAGAAAACACATAAAATGCGGGATGTGCCACAATTTCCCGTCATAAAAGCAACATATTTCCGTTGAAAATAACATGAGTTTGTGATAAGCTACTGAGGTTAGAAGAAACTAATAATTGCATTTATGTGATTTGGTAGGAGAAAAAGTATGATGATAAACAAAAGGCTGATAGGGATTGTCAGCGAGAGTAAGAAGTATGTGGCGGGGAATGTGGTATTTCAGTGGTGTTCTCTGATTGCGAATATTGTGATGATGGGAACCATTACAAAGCTTTTGGGCAGTTTATATCGGGGAGAATGCGGAAGCAGGGAATTGGTGGCCGCAGTCATTATGGTGGTACTGGCAGTAGTGGTGCGGTATGTGTGCACGGTGATGGCCAGCCGCATGGGGTATTTGTCCTCCAAAGCAGTAAAAAAGACGTTGCGGGAAATGATATATAGGAAGTTGTTACAATTGGGGAGTTCTTACAGGGAAAGAATTCAGACATCGGAGATTGTGCAGGTGGCAGTGGAAGGTGTGGACCAGCTGGAGACTTATTTCGGCGCATATTTACCTCAATTTTTTTATGCCATGCTGGCGCCACTTACGTTATTCGCGGTGCTGAGCTTTATTAGTTTTCCGGCGGCAGTGGTACTTCTTGTCTGTGTGCCCATGATTCCGGTGACCATTGTGGCAGTACAGCGCTGGGCGAAAAAGCTACTGGCAAAATACTGGGGGCAGTATACGGCTCTGGGGGACACTTTTTTGGAAAATTTGCAGGGGCTTACAACCTTGAAAATTTATCAGGCAGATGATTTTAAGCACAAGGAAATGAACGAGGAATCGGAGAAATTCCGTAAGATTACCATGAAGGTGCTGACCATGCAGCTGAATTCCATTACGATTATGGATTTGATTGCCTATGGCGGTGCAGCTCTTGGGGTTATTTTGTCGGTGACACAGCTTTGCAGCGGTAAGGTGTCTCTGGAGGGATGTCTTTTGATTATTCTGCTGGCGGCGGATTTCTTCATCCCCATGCGGCAGCTGGGCTCCTTTTTCCACATTGCCATGAATGGTATGGCGGCAAGCGACAAGATTTTCCGGCTTTTGGATTTGCCGGTGGATGAGGAGAAAATGGGGGAAATCCAAGGGGACTGTTCTGTTGTATGTAAGGATGTAACCTTTTCCTATGAAGAGGGCAGGGAGATTTTGCATGATGTAAGTCTGCATTTTCCTAAGGGAAGCTTTACCTCCATCGTCGGAGAAAGCGGTTGTGGAAAATCCACCATCGCAGCCATCTTAATGGGAAGAAACAAGGGGTACAAGGGTTCCGTGCAGGTTGGTGGAAAGGAGCTACGGGAGCTGAAGGAGGAGAGTCTTTTAAAGAATTTTACTTACATCAGCCATCAGAGCTATCTGTTTAAGGGCACCGTGAGGGATAACCTCCGGATGGGTAAAGCAGATGCCACGGAAGCAGAGATGTGGAAGGTGCTGGAAAGAGTGAATTTAAGTGGTTTTCTGAAAGGGGAGCAGGGATTGGATACCCTTCTGGCGGAGAAAGCCTCCAATTTATCCGGCGGTCAGTGCCAGAGGCTGGCGCTGGCGAGAGCGCTACTGCATGACAGCGATGTATATATATTTGACGAAGCCACATCCAATATTGATGTGGAAAGTGAAAACGATATTATGGCGGAGATTTGCCGCCTGGCAAAGGAAAAGACGGTAATATTGATTTCTCACCGCCTTGCAAATGTGACCGCTTCTGACCATATCTATGTGCTGGAGAAGGGACAGGTGGCAGAAGAGGGAACCCATGGGGAACTGCTGGAGAAAAAGGATGTTTATGCAAGACTTTGGAACACTCAGCAGAACTTAGAGAATTACGGAAAGGAGCGCAGCTAGGATGAAGAAAAGAAGTGGATTTGTAGTTATGGCAAGACTGATAGGGCTGGTAAAGCCACTGGCCGGCTTTATGCTTCTGGCTATTTTTATGGGACTAATCGGACACCTTTGCGCTGCTTTCATTACGGTGTTTGGTGGATATGCGGTGCTGGGGCTTCTGGAATATGAGGTACCTATGTCCCTGACAGTGATTTTTGTGAGTGTGCTGATTTTTGCCCTTGTGCGTGGTTTTCTGCGGTATGCGGAGCAGTCCTGCAATCATTTTATTGCTTTTAAGCTGCTGGCGCTGATTCGTGATAAGGTATTTGGGGCACTACGGAAATTATGTCCCGCAAAGCTGGAGGGAAAGGACAAGGGAAATCTCATATCGGTGATTACTTCCGATATTGAGCTTCTGGAGGTGTTTTATGCTCACACCATTTCTCCGGTGGCCATTGCAGTGCTTTTTTCCGGCGTGATGTGTGTGTTTATCGGTAGTTTTCATCCGGTGCTGGGCTTGATTGCGATCTTGGCCTATGTAGTGGTTGGTGTGGCGATTCCCCTGGTGACCTCTAAGCTCAGCGGGGAGAGTGGTATGCGGTTTCGTAATCACTCCGGGGAGCTGAGTGGCTTTGTACTGGACAGTCTTCGTGGTCTGACCGAGATTCTTCAGTATGGACAGGGAGAGAAGAGGCTGGAGCAGATGAACCGGCGCACGGATGCACTTTCGGAAGAGGAGGAGCGTATGAAGCGTGTGGCTGGACGGAATATGGCCGTGACCAACACCGCTATTTTATGCTTTGATTTGATGATGCTCTTTGTAGCAGCGGTACTGATGACAAAGGCAGCAGTGGATTTTCAGGGGGTACTGATACCCACACTTGCACTGATGAGCTCCTTTGGCCC
Organism: Lachnospiraceae bacterium; assembly: GCA_017461775.1. Classification (GTDB taxonomy): domain Bacteria; phylum Bacillota; class Clostridia; order Lachnospirales; family Lachnospiraceae; genus Acetatifactor. Next base: position 72,373 of record JAFTXD010000116.1, on the reverse strand, counting down.
GGTGGTGGCACTGGCAAATCTGGGCAGTACTCTGCAGAATACCTTTGCCGCGGGAAATCGTGTGCTGGATATTCTGGAGGAGACGCCTGTGGTGGAAGAGGTGCAGGGGAAAGAGCATGTGTCCTTTGAAGGGGCGAAGACGGAAAATGTGACCTTTGGCTATAAGGAGGAAGTGATTTTGCAGGATGTTTCTCTGGAGATTTCCAAGGGAGGAATTGTGGGAATTGTAGGCAGAAGCGGAAGCGGAAAATCCACTTTACTAAAGCTGTTTATGCGCTTCTGGGATGTGCAGAAGGGAAGCGTGAAGATTTCCGGCAAGGAAATTTGCGGGATTAATACAAGGAATCTCCGGACCATGGAGGGCTTTATGACCCAGGAAACCCATCTGTTTCACGATAGTATCCTGAATAATGTGCGGATTGCCAAGCTGGATGCTACCAGAGAGGAGATTGTGGAAGCCTGTAAAAAGGCTTCGGTACACGATTTTATCATGAGTTTGCCCCGGGGGTATGATACCCCGGTGGGAGAGTTGGGAGATACCCTTTCCGGAGGAGAACGGCAGAGACTGGGCCTTGCCCGGGTATTTTTGCACGACGCACCATTTGTGCTTTTGGATGAGCCCACCAGTAATCTGGACAGTCTGAACGAAGCGGTGATTCTAAAATCCTTAAAAGAGGAGGGAAAGGACAAAACTGTGCTTTTAGTATCCCACAGACAGTCCACCATGCGGATTGCGGACGAGATTTACGCAGTGGAAGAGTTGTCGGGAGCAGGGAGAGTGAGCTGATGAGAAAAAACATAGAAGCAAAGCGTCAGAGGGAAAAAGAGGTTGTGGCGCTGATGATTCGCCTGTATTGCAAAAAACAGCATGGCGGAAAACGGGAGCTGTGTCCGGAATGTGCAGAGCTGCTTGCCTATGCGGAGATGAGAAGTGATAAATGCCCCTTTATGGAGTCCAAGACATTTTGCTCCAATTGCAGGGTGCACTGCTATCAGCCCATGATGCGGGAGAAAATCCGACAGGTAATGCGATTTTCCGGCCCCAGAATGATGATGTATCATCCTATTTTGGCGGTGCGGCATGTGATAGAATCCAAGAGAGAGAAGAGGAGATTAGAGAGAGATGAACATTAAGAAGCTGGCATATATTATTCTGGGCTGCATCGGTGTGGGGCTGGGCGCAGTGGGAGCGGTGGTTCCCATGATTCCTGCATTCCCCTTTTTGTTGCTGGCAGCATTTTGCTTTGGCAGAAGCTCAGAGAAGCTGAATTACTGGTTTATGAATACCAAATTATACAAAAACAATCTGGAAAGCTATGTGCAGGGCAGGGGCATGACCTGGAAAACCAAGATTCGCATTATGATTACGGTGACGCTGCTGATGTCCATTGGTTTTATGATGATGAGCCGGGTGCCTGTGGGAAGAATTGTACTGGCCTGTGTATGGGCATTCCACATCTTATATTTTATCTTTGGTGTGAAGACACTGGAGGAAGAAAAGGCAGAGCCGGAGACGGATGCAGAAGGTGCTTAAACTTTAGCTCTTGTAAAATTATCCCTCTTGGAATACATTAGAAGTAATGATTCCAAGGGGGATTTTGTATTGAAGCTGACGGTCAGACATGAAGACAAAGAGAAAACAGAAGAATTTGCAGAAAGAATCCTGCTGTGGGAGGCTTTGGACAAGATGGGCTTTGCGGTGGGCAGGCCCTGTGGCGGAAGAGGGGTATGCGGCAACTGTGAGGTCATTGCAAATGGAGAGCCGGTGCGGAGCTGTATCACTTGGCTGGAGGAGGATACCGTTGTGGAGGATTTATCGGCGGAGACGGAAATGCAGATGCCGCCGGGGGCTGTGACCATCACGGGACAGGAGGGACTGGCGAAAGAAGGTTATGGTCTTGCCGTAGATATCGGAACCACTACCATCGCCGGATACCTGTATAAATTCCCGGAGGGAGAGCTTGTGAAAGAAGTAGGGATGGTGAATCCCCAGGTAAAATACGGCGCCGATGTGGTCACACGGATGGAATATGCCTTAAAAGGCGGCGGGGAGAACCTGCGAGAGTGCCTTGTGGAGCAGATTAAGAAGCTGGCGGAGGGCTTTTCAATAGAAAAAACTGTCATCTGTGGTAATACGGTAATGCTGCATTTTCTCACAGGAAAGAGCGTGGCAGGAATGGCCTGTGCTCCCTACGTCCCGGAGACTCTTTTCGGGGAATGGCAGGAAAATGCCTACCTTCCCGGCTGTGTCTCAGCATTCGTGGGAGCGGACGTGGTCTGCGCTGTGCTTTACAGTGAAATGTGGAAGCAGAAGGTGTCACTTCTGGTGGATATCGGTACCAACGGAGAGATGGTGCTTTATAAGGAGGGCAGATATATCTGCTGTTCTGCGGCAGCGGGACCGGCTTTAGAGGGTGCGGAGATATCCATGGGGATGTCTGCGGAGCCGGGGGCTATTGATAAGGTGTATATGGAAAATGGCCGGGTAAAATATACCACGGTTGGTGGTGCTCGCCCACAGGGAATCTGTGGAAGTGGTCTTTTGGATGCCATTGCAGTGATGCTTCAGCTGGGGGTGCTGGATGATACCGGATATCTGGAGGAGCCCTATGAACTCGGCGACAGCGGGGTGAACATCACACCGGAGGATGTGCGGCAGGTGCAGCTTGCCAAGGGAGCCATCCGTGCAGGGATGGAGACGCTTCTTCAGGAGAGCGGGTGCAGGTATGCGCAGGTGGAGCGCTTCTATATCGCCGGTGGCTTTGGCAGTTATCTGGACAAGGAAAATGCTGCTACAGTGGGGCTGATTCCCCGGGAACTGTTGGAAAAGACGGTGGTGCTGGGAAATGGCGCCGGAAAGGGAGCGTGTCTGCTTCTACAGAGCAGGGCGCATTTGGAAAAGGCTCGGGAGATTACTGAAAATGCAGCCACACTTTCTCTGGCAGATTCTGCGTATTTTGGAGAAAAATATGTGGAGCATATGATGTTTGAATAAGCAAAAAAGGAAAAATCCATGGATGTAAGAGGTTTCATCCATGGATTTTTTAATGCATTAAATCGAAACATTGACTTTTGTTACTAATTTCCTATATCAAAAATGTGCAAATTAGACAATTCTACCAAATGGAAAGAAAAACCACTGGAACTTATGTGCAAATTGCATTAAAATAAAATTAACATTATGTTCGGAATTATAAAATACTTTTAAGGAGGACAAACTTATTATGAAAGACACAAACAACAATGGCTACCGCAAATTTGGTATGCGCGACTGTCTTGCGTATGCAGCTGGTGATTTCGGATGTAACATGAGCTTTGCACTCAAGGGTACCATGATGATTTTCTGGACTCAGTTCATGGGTCTGGAGCTTTGGTATTCCCTCTTACTTGTAGTAGTACAGGTATGGGACGCTATCAATGACCCCGTTATCGGTTCCCTTGTGGATTCTGACCGTCGTGAGTACAAGCGTAACAAGTTCCTGCAGTACATCTGGTTTGGTTCCATCGGACTTATTGTAGCCGGTGCATTATGCTTCCTGCCATTCCCTAACGCTCCGCTTTGGGCACAGATGATTATCTTCGTTTGTGGTTATGTTGTTTGGGATGCATTCTATACCGTTGCAAACGTACCTTACGGTTCCCTGTTATCTTTAATTTCTAACGAGCCTGCTGACCGTGCTTCTCTTTCTGCATGGCGTTCCGTTGGTTCTATGGTTGGTAACATGGTTCCTATGGCTATCCTTCCTATGATTATTTATGATGCAAATGATAATCTTATCGGTGAAAGAGTATTTATTGCAGCTCTTATTATGGGATTCCTTGGATTTATCTGCTTCCAGTTCATGATTAAGAATACAGAGATTCGTGTACCTACGGATATTAAGCTAAATGAAGAGCAGCCTAAGTTCAATGTCGTGAAGGCAATGGGCAACTTTACGAAGAATCGCCCCGCAGTAGGTGCTACGGTAGCAGCTTGTGGTATGTTCCTGGGTATGCAGGGTGGCGCGGCAGCAGTTACTGTATTATTCCAGTCTTATTTTAATAATGTGCAGATTTCCGGTATTGTGCAGCTTTTTGCCATGATTCCGATTATTCTCTTCACTCCTCTTGCACGTAAGATGGTTACTAAATATGGTAAGAAGGAGCTGGCTACAGTGGGTGCTATTGCTAGCATGGTTGCCTGCCTGCTGATGCTGGTACTTCCGATTACTCCGGATGGACAGGGTATCGTAATTTACGTGGTTTGTCAGTTGATTAACAGCCTTGGTATGGGTATTTACTCTACTGTAAGCTGGGCAATGATGGGTGATGCTATCGATTACAATGAGTGGAAGATGGGCACTCGCGAGGAAGGTACAGTATATGCACTTCATTCCTTCTTCCGTAAGCTCGCACAGGGTCTTGGTCCTGCTCTTGCATTAGTAGTTATGACCGCTTTAGGTTATGTGGGAGCAAACGGCGGACAGCAGACCGCAGAGGTAGCACTCAGAATGCGTTATCTCGTAGCCGGATTATATCTGTTCAGCGCAGTTCTTCAGTTTGTGGGCTTAAGCCTTATCTACAACCTGGATAAGAAGTCATTAGAGAAGATGACAGCTGACCTGGAAGCAAGAAAGAAAGCTTCTGCATAGAATTTTGCTAGATTATTTTTGAGGTGAATAAGTAAATGAGACAAGTTATTAATTTTAATGCCAAGTGGGCCTTCTCCAAGGAGGCCACTTCGGTACCTACCGAAGTATCATCCAAGTGGAATTTTGTAAACCTTCCTCACTGCTGGAATGCAATTGACGGACAGGATGGCGGCAATGATTATTATCGCGGAACCGCTTATTATGCAAAAGCATTGGATAAAATGGATTTACCTGTAGCTGACCGTTATTATTTAGAGCTTCGCGGAGCAAACTCCTCTGCGGACGTATATGTAAACGGAAAGCACTTAGCGCATCATGATGGCGGATATTCTACATGGCGTGTAGACATTACCGATGCGCTTGAGAGAGAGAATCTCTTTGTAGTAGCTGTGGACAATGCGGCAAATGACAAGGTATATCCTCAGGTGGCAGACTTTACCTTCTATGGAGGTCTGTATCGTGATGTAAATATTATCGCAGTCAGCGAATCCCACTTTGATTTGGATTACTTCGGAGGTCCCGGTATTAAAGTGACACCCGCAGTGAATGGTGCAAATGCAGACGTAGAAATCGAAGTGTTTGTAACCAATAGAAAAGATGACCATACCTTTGTATATACGGTAAAGGATGCAGAAGGTAATGTGGTTGCTAATGTGACCTCTGACGACAATGTAGCAAACATCACCATCGAAAACGTGCATTTATGGCATGGTAAGAAGGATCCTTACCTTTATACTGCAGAGGTGCTTCTGGTAGAAGGTACCGAGGTGCTGGATAATGTAAGTACACGTTTTGGCTGCAGAACCTTTGAAATTCATCCGGACAACGGATTTATCTTAAATGGTGAGGAATATCCTCTCCGTGGTGTATCCCGTCATCAGGATAGATGGGGGCTTGGTAATGCTCTTCTTCCGGAGCATCATGAAGAAGACATCGACTTCATCTTAGAGGTTGGCTGTACCACCATTCGTCTGGCGCATTATCAGCACGACCAGTACTTCTATGATTTATGTGATGAAAAGGGTCTGGTAATCTGGGCAGAGATTCCTTACATCTCCCAGCATATGCCTACCGGTCGTGAGAACACTATTTCCCAGATGAAGGAGTTGATTGTACAGAATTACAACCATCCTTCCATCGTGGTATGGGGCTTAAGTAATGAAATCACCATGAAGGGTGATTCTGACCCGGATTTATTAGAAAATCACAATATTTTAAATGACTTATGTCATGAGATGGATGCGACCCGTCTGACCACCATTGCAGCGGTTTCTCCATGTCCTATCGACAGCCCATATATCCAGATTCCGGATGTGGTTTCCTACAACCACTACTTCGGCTGGTACGGCGGCGATACTACTATGAATGGCCCTTGGTTTGATAAATTCCACGAGACCCATCCAAACATCCCTATCGGATGCTCTGAGTATGGTTGTGAGGCATTGAACTGGCATACTTCTAAGCCAATTCAGGGTGACTACACCGAAGAGTACCAGGCATTCTACCATGAAGAGCTGATTAAGCAGCTTTTCACCCGCAAGTATATGTGGGCTACCCATGTATGGAATATGTTTGACTTTGGTGCAGATGCCAGAAGCGAGGGTGGCGAGAACGGACAGAACCATAAGGGACTGATGACCTTTGATCGTAAGTACAAAAAGGATTCCTTCTACGCTTACAAGGCATGGTTATCCGACGAACCTTTCGTACATCTCTGTGGCAAGAGATATGTGGATAGAGTGGAAGAGGTAACCAAGGTTACCGTATATTCCAACCAGCCGGAGGTTGAGCTGTTTGTAAATGGCAAGAGCCTTGGCAAGAAGACCAGTCCGGAGCACTTCTTCTATTTCGATGTACCCAATGAGGGAGAATCCACATTGGTTGCCGTTGCCGGAGACCTTAAGGATGAAAGCACCATTCGCAAGGTAGAAGAATTCAACGATGCATATCGCTTAAAAGAGAAGAACGCAATCCTCAACTGGTTCGATATCACCGAGCCGGAAGGCTACTTCTCCTTAAATGATAAGATTGGCGATATCATGAAGAATCCTCAAGGACAGGCACTCTTTGGTGGATTACTTGCCCAGCTGATGCCCAAGAATGAGGATGGAAAGGTAGAGGCTATGGGCTTTGAAATGAACGATGCCATGATGAGCATGATGGGCGGTTTCACCGTACTTCGTCTCAGTGGTATGATTGGTACCATGGGCGTAAACCTCACCAAAGAACAATTACTTGATTTAAATGCCAAATTAAATCAGATTCCAAAGGCATAAATAATATGTACAGAGCTGTTACAGAAATGTAGCAGCTCTTTTTATTGGGGCTGTGTATGGGAATCCATGGTATGGGCCGGGGCGGTAGGATATGGTAGGGGAAAATTGTGCATATGAAGATATTTTAGAGTTTCTTAGATTGCTGCTTCGTTTTTCAGCGGAATTCGGACAAGGATGTCCGAATTAGGAGGCACTGCGCATGGACGCGCATTGCCTCCGACGCGTTGCTTTTCGTAACCTATATCAGCAATCTTAGAAACTCTTAAATATCGGAGTCTGCACAATTTTCCCCTACCATATCCTACCACCCCGGCCCATACCATGGATTCCCATATACAAGATTGTGACTTTCTTCCTATTTGTCATTTATTTTTTCTGGCAAATGTGGTAAAATGATAAAAAAATCAGACAGTAAAGATGGGAGTGGGAAAAGGTATGAAATATAGAATATTACTTGCAGGAAAAAACAGAGCAATTGTAGATGATTTCTTTCGGACGATGGATGACCGGTTTGAATGTCTGACCACATCCAATCGAAGCATGGATATTGCTAACCATATGCTGTGGTTTAAGCCTCATGCGTTTATTTATTGTTTTGCCTCTGAATCCAAGGACGATATTATCCGCCTTACCGAGGCTGTGGCTTCTGTGGAAGAGGAATATCGACAGATTATACTTATTGGTGACCCGGAGCATTGTGAGGAATTTAACCGTCGCAAACCGGAAATGGTAAAGATGGTGCTTCACCGTCCCATCACAGCGAATAGCATTAAGGATAAGCTGCTGAAATATTTTGAGAAGAATAAAGTGGGTGTAGAAAAGGAAGAGAAGGATGATGAGATGGAGAATCTCATGGCCATGGCGAAGTCTTTTCAGGACCAGGAGGATGCCAAGGAAGCAGCACTGCAGGCAACGCAGGAAAATGTTCATAACGTGGCCCAGACAATTCAGAGACACCAGCAAGCTCCTCAGAATGCAACCACTATGATGCACGCTGCGGAATCCGCAGAAGAGAATTCTGCAAAACCACAGATGCCGGACTTATCTTCACTGCCCACAGAGATTGTGGAAATGAAGCATATTCTGGTCATTGACGATGACCTTATGATGCTCAGACTGGTGAAAGCAGAGCTGAAGGACCGCTATAATGTAGCTACCGCAGTGAGCGGCAAGGTGGGGCTGAAATTCTTAGAGAGAAAGAGAACGGATTTAATTATACTGGACTATGAGATGCCGGAAGAGAATGGTGCGGAGGTGCTGGAGAAGCTTCGTGCGAACCCTATGACTAGAAATATTCCGGTAATATTCCTGACAGGTATGAATAACAGAGAGAAGATTAAGCAGCTGGTTGCCATGAAGCCTCAGGGCTATCTGCTTAAGCCGATTAAGTGTGAACAGCTGGTTGCCACTATTAAGCAGATTATTGGTTAAAGCGTGAAATACAGAGAAAGGCGCAGTGTTTGATATGGGAATAGAAAACCAGGAGGAAAAGCTGCAGCTGACAGAGCTGATTGAAGTGGAAAAGCTGCAGATGATTCAGGATACCTTTGCGGGGATCACCGGAGTGACTATCGGAATCTCGGATGCGGATGGCGTGATATTGACAAGGGATACTTGTGCTACAGAGTTTTGTCAATGCTTTAATAAGAAATCCCCTATCGGGAGAGCAAGATGTGAAAAATGCGATAAGGAAGGTACGGAGCTGGCCTTTCGGATGGGCAAGTCCATTACCTACCATTGCCATGCGGGACTGATTGATTTTGCCGCACCTATTGTGGCCCATGGGGAAATGATTGGTTGTATTACCGGCGGACAGGTACGCACGGGAGAGCTGGATGAAGAGGCTCTTCGTCGGTATGCGGCGGAAATTGAGGTGGATGCAGATGCTTATGTGGAGGCAGCGCGGAAGGTGCCATACATAAGTCAGGGACATTTGGATAGAGCTACGGATTTCCTATATAAGATGTCCACAATCATTTCGGAAATGGCATTGGATCGTTATGAGGTAATCGAGGCAAACGAAGAGATTGAGAGAGCTGCGCAGATGAAGTCGGACTTTCTGGCCAATATGAGCCATGAAATCCGTACCCCCATGAATGCGGTAATCGGTATGGCGGAGATGGCACTTAGAGAGGATTTACCTTCTGCGGCGAGAGGTTATGTGAGCCAGATTATTTCTTCGGGCAAGACTCTTCTAACTATCATTAATGATATTCTGGACTTTTCGAAAATCGAGTCCGGTAAAATGGATGTGGAAGAGGCAGAATATGAGCCCATGTCCATTGTAAATGATGTGGCAAATATTATAAATACCAGAATCGGCGAGAAAGATGTGGAATTGATTCTGGATATTGCACCGGATTTACCAAGGCGAATGGTGGGGGATTCGAAGCGTATTAAGCAGGTAATCATCAATCTGTCCAACAATGCGGTGAAGTTCACCAGACAGGGGCAGGTGGCACTGAAGATGGGCTTTACCAGGCTTGGCAGCGATAATATGATGCTGGAGGTGGCGATAAAGGATACCGGTATCGGTATTAAGAAGGAGGATTTGCCAAGGCTCTTTAAATCCTTCCAGCAGCTGGACAGCAAGCGAAACCGTAACATCGAGGGTACGGGACTTGGTCTGGCTATTTCCCAGAGATTTGTGGAGCTGATGGGCGGCGAGATTTCCGTGGAGAGTGAATACGAGAAGGGCAGTACCTTCTCTTTCTGGGTACCGCAGAAGATTGTGGACGAGAAGCCTTCCATTGAGGTGAAGAATAAAGAGACTCTGAAGGTGGCGGGGCTGGTAGCTAACGGCTTTTTGCGCCAGCATATCGAAAAGGATATGGCAAATCTGGGAATACCTTATAAATCTTTGGAAACAGAGGCGGATTTGGAGCTGCTTTGCAGGGAGAAAATCTCCTATTTCTTTGTGGGACAGGGAACCTTCTCTGTGGAGGTGGAGGAGTTTGTAAAGGCGCACCCGGAGATTACCACCATATTGATGATTGATTTCAGAACCTCGGTAAGGCTGAATATCTCCAACCTGATGGTTGTGAAAAAGCCGTTGTATGTGCTGAATATTGCCTCCATCTTTAATGGGGAGGATGCCAATGCAGGCTTTGGCTTCAGTGCCCATGAGGAATTTGAATTTATTGCACCGGAAGCAGAGATTTTGATTGTAGATGACAATGCCATCAATTTAACGGTGGCAGAGGGACTCTTAAAGCCGCTTCAGATGAAGATAGATACTGCACTCAGTGGTAAGGAAGCTGTAGAGATGCTTTCTACGAAGCGCTACGATTTGATTTTTATGGATCATATGATGCCGGAGCTGGATGGTGTGGAGACCACCCGTATCATCCGCAGATTCCATACAGAATATGATGAAATACCCATCATCGCCCTGACGGCCAATGCGGTCAGTGGTACCAAGGAAATGTTCCTGGCAGAGGGTATGAATGATTTTGTGGCAAAGCCCATTGAGATGCGTACCATGCTCTCTAAGCTGCGCAACTGGCTGCCCAAGCACAAGATTAAAAAGGTGTACTCCGTGGCCGGTGAGGAAACCACAGAGGATAAGGATATTGTCAGCGTGGTGATTGAGGGACTGGATACCGGCTCCGCCCTCAGGCTGCTTGGTACGGAGAAGCTTTTCTGGGCAGTGCTGAAGGATTACTACCAGGCAATTCCTAAGAAATCCAGGCTTATCAAGGAGCTGGAGCAGAAAGAGGACTGGAAGGCATATACCATCGAGGTGCATGCTTTAAAGAGTGCTTCCAAGCAGGTAGGAGCCATGGAGCTTTCCGAAAAGGCTCTTCGCATGGAGAAGGCAGGAAATGAGCGGGATGGTGAACTGATTCACAGATGCACCGACGATATGTTACAGCAGTATCTGGGCTACATAGATATTTTAAAGCCTTACTTCCCGGAAGAGAAAAAGGGGGATGGCACCGGCAAGGAAATCAGCAGTGGCGAGCTGGAGGTATTCTTTGAAGAGATTCGTGCTGCCATGGAGGATTTGGACATGGATACGGCGCTGGAGATTTTCAATAACATGGCGGAATTCAGCTACAAGGAAGAGGAGGAAGCCCTGTTTGAGATGTTGGGAGAAGCGGTGGCCTGTTACGATGTGGACAAGTGCGAAGAGATTATTGGAAAATGGGAAAACTATTATAAGTCAAATTAACATACAAGCTATTTGGAAGATGCTGCTATGGGAAAACACCCATGGCAGTATTTTTTTGTGTAAATATGTCTTTACAGTGCTTCTTTACCGTGCTAAAATACTAAAGCAATGTTTTGCATTTACGCAAAGGGAGGAATTTATATATGAAAAAATTAACTGCATTATTTTTGAGCTTAACTATGGCCGTTGGTCTTACGGCTTGTGGTGGTGCATCCGGAGAGACCTTTACCGTAGGTTTTGATGCAGAGTATCCACCATATGGTTATATGGCAGATGACGGAAGCTATACCGGCTTTGATTTAGAGCTGGCACAGGAAGTGTGCGAGCGCAATGGCTGGACCTTAGTAAAGCAGCCCATTGATTGGAATACCAAGGATATGGAGTTAAACTCCGGTTCCATCGACTGTATCTGGAACGGATTTACCGTGACCGGACGTGAGGATCAGTATACCTGGTCCGTGCCTTATGTGGACAATTCCATTGTATTCATTACCATGAATGCTTCTGATATTCAGGCAAAGGCTGACCTTGCAGGCAAAATCGTAGTGACCCAGGCAGGTTCTTCCGCACTGACAGCACTGACCGATGACAGCGAGGACAATGCAGCAAACTTAGAGCTTGCAGCAAGCTTTGCAGAGCTTCAGCAGGTGGCAGATTACAACACTGCTTTCTTAAATTTAGAGTCCGGCGTAGTAGATGCCATCGCAGTAGATATCGGTGTGGCACAGTACCAGCTGACCTCTCGTGAGGGAACCTTCCGTATGCTGGAGGAAAAGCTTTCCACCGAGCAGTATGCAATAGGCTTCAAGCTGGGCAATGAAGAGCTTCGTGACACCGTGCAGAATACCTTGTTTGAAATGTACAAGGATGGTACTTTCATGGAAATCGCAGAGAAGTACTCTGATTACAATTTATCCGATATGGTTTGCATCGGAGATTACATTAACTAATGAAGTGAGGAACAAAAGCTATGACAATCTGGGGGATGGCGCAGCAGGTATTATCCGGTACCGGTGCCACGCTGCTAATCTTTTTTTCAACAGTAATCTTTTCCATGCCACTGGGTCTTTTGGTGGCGTGGGGACGTATGAGCAGGTTTAAGCCTGTTTCCCTTGTTGTAAAAGTGTTTATTTCCATATTGCGTGGTACGCCGCTGATGCTCCAGCTGATTGTATGGTTTTATGGTCCTTATTATTTATTTGGTACCCAGCTGTCCTCCGGATGGAGACTGACGGCTACTATCCTGGGCTTCTCCATTAACTATGCGGCATATTTTGCGGAAATCTTCCGTTCGGGAATCCAGAGTATTCCGCTGGGACAGTACGAGGCAGCCAATGTGCTGGGATACAGCAAGGCACAGACCTTCTGCAAGATTATTTTCCCGCAGATGTGTAAGCGCGTACTGCCTCCGGTAACCAATGAGGTGATTACCCTGGTAAAGGATACATCTCTTGCTTTCGTACTTGCTTATGCGGAGGTATTTACCATTGCAAAGCAGGTGGCAGCAGCCCAGACCACCATTATTCCACTGTTTATCGCAGGTGGTTTCTATTACGTATTCAATTTCGTGGTTGATTTTGTGATGGCGAAGATTGAACAGAAGATGAACTATTATCGCTAAGGAGAAGGCTTATGAAATATCTGGAAATTAGAAATTGTAAAAAAGCCTTTGAGGAGCTTAGTGTACTAAATGATATCTCCCTTTCTGTGGAGGAAGGAGAGGTGGTAGCCATCATCGGACCCTCCGGCTCCGGCAAGTCCACCCTGCTTCGTTGTGCAACTCTTTTAGAGACCATGGACAGCGGGGAGCTGGTGTACATGGGAGAAAATGCGGTGACCACAGAAAATGGTCAGGCGGTATATGCAGAAGGGGCTACTCTTAAGAAAATCAAGAACTATTTTGGACTGGTGTTCCAGAATTTTAATCTGTTTCCCCACTATAGTGTGCTGAAAAATGTGTGTGATGCACCTATCAGTGTGCAGAAGAGAAATAAAGAGGAGGTTAAGCAGGAGGCTATAAAGCTTCTTGCCAAGATGGGACTTTCCGGGAAGGAAAACGCTTATCCCTGTCAGCTTTCCGGCGGGCAGCAGCAGCGTGTGGCCATTGCCAGAGCTCTTGCTATGAAGCCCTCCATTCTATTCTTTGACGAACCCACATCAGCACTGGACCCGGAGCTGACCGGAGAAATTTTGAAGGTAATCCGTCAACTGGCAGAGGAGAAGATGACCATGGTTATCGTAACTCATGAAATGAGCTTTGCCCGGGATGTGGCAGACAGAGTCATCTTTATGGACGGCGGATACATCGTGGAGGAGGGGGATCCCCGCGAGGTGATTGAGCATCCCAAGGAGGAACGTACCAAGCAGTTTTTGGCACGTTTTTCTCAGGAGTAGTAGAGGAACAAGGTGGATAAGTCCCCAAAAGGCACTCCGCTAGGAAATGATATGTCTTTTTTAGACCCTTGAAAAACGTCGGCACTTGGCGAGGTTTTTTCGAGCCTAGTACCGCTACGTTTTTCACGGAATGAGAATGTGTCTTAAAAAGACATATCGTTTCCTAGCGGAGTGCCTTTTGGGGACTTATCCACCTTGAGTAGAGGAGAGTTGTTTTTTTGAAAATTCAGTATGTAAATCCGGCGGGGAATGTGACTGCTATCGTGGAGGGCTTTGTACCCATGGCGGAGCGGATTTCCCTGTCGAAGAAGATTTTAGATAAAAAATGTGCCGAACAGGTGGGCTTTGAGACAGCGCCTGCGCTGGGCGGCTTATACAGACTGGAAATGATGGGCGGGGAATTCTGTGGTAATGCAGCCCGCTCATTTGGATATTTAAAGGCGTTGGAGGCCTATGGAGGCGGTGTGCATACCGTGAATGTGGAGGTTTCCGGTGCGGAGGTGCCCGTGCCTGTTTTGGTAGATTTGGATAAGTCCACAGCCTTTGCACAGATGCCCGTGCCTACCCGGCTGGAGGTGGTAGAAGTGAAGGGTACTGCTTATCCGGTGGTGATGTGTCACGGGATTTGTCATCTGATAGCTCTTGGGATGCAGCCGGATGCGGATTTTGTGAAAGAAGCACTGGAGGTTATGGAAGGGTTGAAACAGGATGCATACGGCATTATGTTTCTGGATGCCAGAAAGGGAACTCTAACCCCGGCGGTGTATGTGCCCACCACAGATTCGCTCATCTGGGAGTCCTCCTGTGGGTCGGGTAGTGTAGCCTGCGGCTGGTATCTGTCCCAGGCCACGGCTATAGTGGATGATTGTGATGTGTCCGGCTATACTTTTAAGCAGCCCGGAGGTACCATTCAGGTGGAGATTGTTCTGAAGGATGGCAAAGCAAACTCCTGCACCATGGGCGGGGAGATAAGTATTATAAATAATGTGTGATAAGTTGAGGAGTATCTGCCGGACGGTGGATGCTTCTTTTTCTGTGGAAAAGTATCCATCTGAGGGACAGTGGTTTTGGAGGTGAAATATAAGGCTTGGGGTACAGGCGGAAAAAGTGCTTGCATATACCCTGTTGAAGCTGAAAACGGTATATTTTGAGGTGTTTTATGGGGAGAAAGGGTACTATTTCTGAAAAGGATGGTCCGAGACCCTGATTTTTCAGAAATACTGGGTATGGAAAGCGAATAATATCATAGGTACCCATTTTTGATAAAATAACATGTGTAATTGAATGAAAATAGCTGGAAACAGGGTACTGTACAAGAATATTTTACCGGTACCCCCGCAGGCATTGTTGTATTGAGAAAATACATAGTGTGATGATGTGAAGTAAATAAAAAAGACGATTCCCACTAACGGAAATCGCCTTTTAAAGTCCTTTTATTCAAACATTTCATTGATTTTTGCAATGTATTCCTTGGTCAAGGTAACTCCTACACCGCCGGGATTGATGATGTAACCATTGGTGCCGGTAGGAATTTCCATGGTGGCAAGCTGCTCAAAGGTAACGACGATGGCTTTTACTTCCTCCTTGTTTCCCTTGAAGCGTTGATACTCCATGCCGTCACTGAACAGGGGAACCAGACTGGTGGTATCATTCACACGGAATAAAACCTGCTGGATGTTGCGATTGTCGCCTTCGGACTTGTCTACGATGGGAAGAAGATACTTTGCACGCTTGATATTAGCGGACATTTCTTCATCCAGGTCCTGGAGCTGCTTTAAATCGGTTTTAGGGTCTTTTCTACGAAGCTCCTGCATATAATAAATCATACTGATCTGCAGGGATGGATTCTCTAAAGGTTTCTGTGCTTCCGGCAAATTGGAGAAGTCAGGACGTCTTATAACTTCACGCACCTTGTATACTGCTTCTCCCTCGTCTGTGGTCCAATGCATAGCAGTGATACCGTATACGAAAAAGCTGGAAACAATCATAATCATTTCCTTCTGGCTCATCTTGATGGCGATGGTGGGCTGGATATGCGCCTCTGCCAGCTCGATAGCCTTTGCCTTGGCAGTTTCTAAATTGGTGAATAAGAAAGCCTCATCTTCACCGGACTGCTCATTGTAAACGGTATAAGGAACGTGGGTTAAGTGAGAAAATAAAATATATGCCTCTTCAAGAGTTGGTAAGCTCTTTAAAAATTCTGCCTTTTGTGTTTCGTTCATTTGAAATAGTCCTCCCAATATTCATATTTCAACATTATAACATGTTTGGTTGAATTTTTACATAGGAATTTTGTATACTGATAGTAAAGAAAATCAAAGTCGCAAAACAAGCGGCTGCGAAGCAGAACTTGTGAGGTGGAGAGGCAAAAGTTATGGAAAAATCAAGAATCTACATCTGCATAGACTTAAAAAGCTTTTATGCCTCCGTGGAATGCGCGGACCGGGGGCTGGACCCACTGACCACAAGGCTGGTGGTAGCGGACCCGGAGCGGAGCGAGAAAACCATCTGTCTTGCCATTTCTCCGGCCATGAAGGCACTGGGGATACACAACCGATGCAGAGTTTTTGAGATTCCCAAGGGGATTGACTATATTATGGCCCAGCCCCGGATGCAACGCTATATTGATGTTTCTGCCAATATTTATGGAATCTATTTAAAATATGTTGCCAAGGAGGATATCCATGTGTACTCCATCGACGAGTGCTTCATGGATGTGACCGATTATCTGCATATGTATCATATGACAGCCAAGGAGCTGGCGGTGCGCATCATGCAGGAGGTATACGAGAAAACTATGATTACCGCTACCTGTGGCATTGGAACCAATTTATACCTTGCAAAGGTGGCACTGGATATTACGGCAAAGCACGTGGAGGACCATGTGGGTTATCTGGATGAGGAAACTTACCGAAATACCCTTTGGAACCACAGACCGCTGACGGATTTCTGGAGAGTGGGACGAGGCATTGCAAGCAGGCTCTCTACCTGCGGAATCTATGATATGCAGGGGATTGCGGAGGCGGACGAGGATTTGATGTACCAGCTTTTCGGTATCGATGCGGAGCTTCTGATAGACCATGCCTGGGGCCGGGAGACTACCACCATGCCGGATATCAAGAACTTTAAATCCAAGCATAACTGCTTATCCAGTGGACAGGTACTCTGCCATGGCTACAGCTTTTCGGATGGGAAGCTGATTGCTAAGGAAATGGCGGATCTTTTGTGTCTGGAGCTGGTAGCGAAAAATCTGGTGACGGAATCCGTTTCCTTATATATAGGGTATGAAAACGGCTTTGGCAGGCCCCATTCTAATGGCAGTATCAACCTGCCCACGGCCACCTGCTCAGCCAAGCTGATTATGAGCTATGTGGAGAGGCTTTATGACCGCATTGTGGACCCCTTTACTCCGGTGCGGCGGCTGAATCTGTCCTTTAATAATGTAGTCGCGGGGGAGTACCAACAGTACGATCTCTTTACTGACCCGGAGGAATTAGAGCGGGAGAAGAAGATGCAGCTGGCTATGCTGGATATCAAGAAAAAGTTTGGGAAAAATGCTATTTTAAAGGGCATGAATCTGGAAGAGAATGCCACTACCATAGAGAGAAATAAGCAGATTGGAGGTCATAAAAGTGGGGAATAGACCGAAAATGAGTCCGGCGGACAGAGCCAAGCAATTCATGCCCTTTGCGGCGCTGAAGGGCTATGAAGAAGCGCTGCGGGAGAAGGAAATAGAAATCGAGGAGAAAATGAAAAACGAACTGGGAGAAAGGTACGGGGAAGATTTTTCAAGTTTCGACTAAAGTATTTTAGATTTGGGTCGATAACTTATACAAGAATGATTACATGTGTTTAGAGTTTATAAGGAGGAGTCCATATGAGAATAGAGTCTTATAATCAGATTCAGCAGATTTATCAGAAACAGCGATTGAATAAGGGCAAGTCTGTATCCCAGACCACGCAGTCCGATATGCTCCAGATTAGCAGCCTTGGAAAGGACTTCCAGACCGCGAAGGCAGCAGTGAAGAATTGCCCGGATATCAGAGAAGACATTACCGCACCTATCAAGGCGAAAATTGATAATGGTACTTACAATGTAGAAACCGCAAGCTTTGCAGAGAAGCTTATGCAGAAATACGCAGAATTGGGGTAAAAGACAGTGGCGAGCCTAATGGAGAACCTGATTCAGGTATTAGAGGATGAGCAGGTTCAGTATACAGGATTGCTGGAGCTGTCAACGAGGAAGACCGACTACATCGTAGCCGGCGATTTAGAGAATATTACAAAAATCACGGATGAAGAAGGCTTATGGCTCAGTAACATCTACCGTCTGGAAAAGAAGAGGGAAGAGGTTACTGCAGATATTGCCAATGTACTTAACAAGGATGTTAGCACTTTAAAAATCACAGCACTGGTCGAGATGCTTGCAGGCAGACCTGAGGAGCAGAAGCGTCTGAAGGACGCGGGAGATGCTCTTTCTAAGGTGGTTAGGGACCTTAAGCGAATCAATGAGAGAAATCAGGAATTGCTCGACCACGCCCTGCAGCTGGTGGAATTCGACATGAATTTGTTACAGGCCATGCGTACCGCACCGGTCACCGCCAACTATAACAAGGGCGCATACAACACAGGAAGTGTGATAGGAACCGGCAATCGCGGTTTCGACGCAAAGCAGTAGGCTTTGTAACCTTGAGAAGAAAGAGAGGTGGATGTATATGCCACTTATGGGAAGCCTTTGGATTGGAACATCAGGATTACAAACAAGTCAGAATGCGCTGAATACCACAGCGCATAACTTATCTAACGTGGACACTGCCGGATATGTAAGACAACAGGTTCAGCAGGGTACCAAGTTCTATAATACTCTTGCAATTGCTCCGAAATCCATTGCAAATCAACAGTACGGTCTGGGTGTAAACTACAGTGCCGTTAAACATATAAGAGATTATTTCCTGGACAGGACATACCGCGAGGAATCCGGTCGTGCCATGTTTTACCAGGTTTCTTCAGAGACCCTGGAGGAGGCGGAAAACCTTCTTGGCGAGTTAAACGGAGAAGCCTTCCAGACTACCATGAGCAACCTCTGGACATCGGTACAGGAGCTTTCCAAGGATCCTACAAGCTCTGTAACCCAGGGTTTGATGGTGCAGAGAGCGGAGGAGTTTATCGAGCGTGCGGTAAATATTTATGACAGCTTATGTTCTTACCAGGACAATTTAAATGCACAGATTAAGCAGAAAGTAGATTTGATTAACGAGTACGGTAATCAGATTTTGGAATTAAATGACCAGATTCGTAATATTGAGTCCGGCGGAATTGAACATGCTAACGACCTCCGTGACGTGAGAGATAGCATTCTGGATACTCTTGGAGAGCTGGTGAATATGACGTATACCGAGAATATGTACGGTGATGTATCCGTTCGTATTGAGGGCGTGGATTTCGTGAAGGGCTCCATGTGCTATGAAATCGGGATGCATGTGGATGAGACCACCGGCTTTTATACCCCGTTCTGGCCAATGAACGCCAAGTACGAGCTTTTGGACAACGGAACCAGAGAGTACAACATCGAAGGCGCAGAAGTTTTTGATTTGAAGCAGGAGATTTCCACGGACATGGAAACCGATATCGGCGGACTAAAGGCCATGCTCCTTGCCCGCGGTGACCACAGAGCGGATTACACCGATATTGAGAAGGATTACAGCGCAGTAGAGCAGTCCGTAATCATGAACCTGCAGGCAGAATTTGACCAGATGATTCACAACGTGGCGAGCAAGATTAACAGTGTATTGCAGGAGGCTGCTGGCGGTATCAGAGGCGATTTGACATTGCAGGACGGAACGGTTTTAGAGGATGCTTACTACTTTGAAAGTGACCCGGAGGGTTACATGAGAAAGGAAGACGGTCAGCCCATACAGATGTTTGCCAAGATTACCACCGATGCCTACGATAAATTCATTGGCGCGGACGGCAAGGAATACTGGGTATACGCAAAAGAGGATTTTGCAGAGACCGACAGCTTATATACACTGAATAATATTCAGATTGACAGAGAGTTAAAGCAGGCACCGGCTATCCTGGGCTTCCGTTTAGAGGACAGCAGCGAGGATATGAAGACGGTAGAGGCACTGGTGGAGGCCTTCACCGAAGAGATTTATACCTTGAATCCAAAGGTGAAAAAGACCACATCCTTTATGGATTATTATACGGATCTGGTATCCCAGGTTTCCAACAGCGGTTATGTATTTAACAGTGTGTATGAGAACCAGTTAAATACCGTGGAAGCGACAGAGAATGCCAGACAGCAGATTATCGGCGTATCCTCCGATGACGAGCTTTCCAATATGATTAAGTTTCAGAATGCTTACAATGCATCCAGCCGTTATATCAATGTGGTGAGTCAGATGCTGGAGCATATTATCAATACATTAGGTATGTAGTTATACAGAAAGGTGGAAATGTAAATGCCATCAACATTTTTCGGATTAAATACAGCGTATACCGGTCTTTTGGCCAACAATGCTGCATTAAATACAACCTCAAATAATATTGCAAATGTACAGACACCGGGCTACAGTCGTCAGCATGTGGTACAGGAAGCAGCCAATGCGCTTCGCGTGTTCCAGACCTATGGTTGTGCAGGTGCCGGTGTAGAGACGCTTGCCATTGAGCGTATCCGTGATGATTTCTACGACCAGAAGTACTGGGATAATAATACCAAGACTGGTGAGTATGAAATCAAGGCATACTACATGAAGCAGGTGGAGACTTACTTCGAGGATAATGGTGTGGATTCCGGCTTTAAGACCATCTTTGATGACTTTATGCTGGAGGCTATGCAGGAGCTTTTAAAGGACCCCAGTAGCGATTCCGCAAAGGCACAGTTTGTAGGTAAGGCAGATGCGCTGGCAGAATACTTCAACAGTCTGGGCGGCAATATGGAGGCACTGCAGAAGGATATTAACGCAGAGCTGAAGCTGAAAACCGATGAGATTAATTCACTGGCTTCCGAAATTGCTACTTTGAATAAGCAGATTAACGTTATCGAATTATCCGGCTCCAAGGCAAATGAGCTTCGTGATAAGAGAACACTTCTTTTGGATGAGCTGTCCAAAATCGTGGATATTGAGTGCATTGAGACACCGATTTATGATGCGAACCAGCCGGACCGTGAGACCGGTGCAAACCGCTTCCTTATCCGTCTGGCAGGTGGTCAGGTGCTTGTAGATACCGCAGAATACACCGGTCTTTACTGCAAGGCCCGTGAGCTTTATGAGAAGGTGCACCAGACAGATATCGATGGTCTTTATGAGGTATATTGGGATAACGGCGAAAAGCTGAACCTCTACAACCCACTTCTGGGTGGCGAGCTTTATGCGCTGGTACAGCTTCGTGATGGTAATAACAATGAGAATTTCCAGGGAACTATTACCGCAGTGGGTACCACAGAGGATGGCAGTCAGGATACCGTTACGGTTTCTGTAGAGAATGTATATCTGAAGGATTTAAATAAGAGCAATCTTTCCGACCAGGGTGGTATTATCAATCTGGGTAACCATCTGTACTATTACGACAGCTGGGAATACAACAGGGCTGAGGACGGCAGCGTGACCTATACCTTCACCTTATCCGATGCGGAGAAGAATGGCGGAAAGAGGGTAAACGAGGACCGTATTTATAAAGAGGCCACCATCGGTAAGGATATTGCATATCAGGGAATTCCTTACTATATGAATCAGATGAATGAATGGGTGAGAACCTTTTCCCAGAAGTTTAATGATATTATTACCAGTGGTGTGGATACCGCTGGCGATGCAGGGAACATGCTCTTTGTAGGTGACAAGACTACGGACAATGACCAGTATGATTTCCCGGCAGAGAACCGTTTTGATTTGGGCGGTGCTGTCACGGTGACCAGTGAGGATGACAGTTATTATCAGCTTACTGCTATGAATTTCAATGTGTTTACTCCGATTTACAATAATGCCAGCTTACTGGCGACCAAGTACAGTGTCAGTGATGGCGTGGAGCAGGTGGATTTACTGAAAGACTTATCCAATCTTGCCACCGATAAGGAAGCGATGACCTTCCGTGGAAGCTCTTGTAATGAGTTCTTACAGTGTGTGCTCAGTGATATCGCACTGAATGCCAACAGAGCAAATACCTTTGAAACCAACTATACTGATATTGGAAAGATGATTGATAATCAGAGAATTTCCATTTCCGGCGTAGACGAGGATGAAGAAGCTGTAAATCTGGTAAAATATCAGAATGGCTACAACTTATCCTCCAAGATGATTCAGACACTGACGGAAGTATACGACAGACTGATTCTGGAAACCGGAGTTTAAATACCGATAGCCCTCGAGCCTAGGAAAGGTTTAGGTGATACTAAATGAGAATTACGAATAAAATCATGCGAAACAATAACCTGGCAAATATCAATACCAACAAGATTTACCAGGACAAGTTAAGTACACAGATGTCTACCCAGAAGAAAATCAGTCGTCCCTCCGAGGACCCGGTAGTAGCTATCCGTGCGCTGAGACTTCGTAGTAATGTTACCGAGGTAACTCAGTACTACAGCAAGAATATTCCCGATGCGCAGAGCTGGCTGGAGGTAACGGAGAAGGCACTGGACAACCTGACCGGTATCATCACCAACATGATTAGCCAGTGTACCAAGGGCTCCAACGAATACCTTACCTCTTCTGACAGACAGATTATCATCGAGCAGATGAAGGCTCTGGGTGATGAGGTGTATACCACCGGTGATGCCGATTTCGCAGGAAGATATGTATTTACCGGATATCGTACCGATACTTCCTTAAGCTTTTTGAAAGCGGATACCATCGATTATGAAATCACCGAGCAGGTAACCAAGGAAAACATTGACACCATCAGTGTTATCCGTACTACCACCAAGGATGCGGACGGCAACGTGATAGATGATTTGAAGGATATCAACGAAGCAAATTATGAGAACATGGACATTGATGAGACGGATGTCTCCCGGATTGATGTATACAGAATTCGTCTGGCATACAGCAATTGTGGCGATGAAGTGCCTACATTGACCTACAAGGAGTCCGATGGAAATGGTAACTTCACTGACAAGACCATGCCTGTGACCGTGCTTCATGACTACGAGGATCCTTATACCGCAGCAGCGGATATGCAGGGCGTAGGTGCTGTATATGTACCGGAAACCGGCGAGATGCTCCTTAGTGAAGAAGCATACAAGGCATTAAAGGCTACGGAGGATTCTGCAGCGACCAGTGCTATCAACGAGGATGAAATCCGCATTACCTACCACAAGAAGGACTGGAAATAGGGTGACCTTCGTCCGGAGCATTATTTTGCGTGTACGTCCACTGATGAAGATGGTAATGTGGTGAAATACAACGAGTCTTACTTAGAGAGCAACGAAAAGCTCCATCAGGTGATTGAGTACGATGTAGGATTTAATCAGGTAATTCAGGTGAACTCTACTGCGGATGAGTGCTTTAAGCACAAAATCGGTCGTGAGGTGGAGGATCTTGTGAATGCTATGCAGGACGTAGTGGATATGGAAGCTATCGTTGTTGATTTAGAGGCAGAGCTTGAGAAGGGTGGCGTGGATAAGGATTTAGTGCAGACCAGATTGGACGCTGCCAACAAGGCGCTTACCTTTATGAAGGAAAAGGCACAGAGAATGTTCGAAGCGGGCATCACTACCTTCCAGGGTGCGCTGGATGAGGCAAATCTTTCCATCACCAACTGTGGTACCAGAACCAGTAAGCTTTCTCTGGTAGAGAGCCGTATGCAGGTGCAGAAGACTACTTTTGAGACCTTAAAGAGTGAGAACGAGGATGCGGACATCACCGAAGTGGCTATTCAGCTGGGAAGCGCGGAGCTTACCTATGAAGCGGCACTGATGGCTACCGGTAAGATTATGCAGACTACACTTCTGAACTTTATTTAAGAGAAGGGTAGGGGAGAAAATTAGTATGAAGATTAATACGAAAGTATTTGGCGAAATTGATATTGAGGAAAGCAAGATTATTACCTTTGAGAATGGTATTATCGGTTTCCCGGATTTAAAGAACTTTACATTGATTTTTGATTCAGAGAAGGGTGTGAGCTCAGGTATTAAGTGGTTGCAGTCCATGGACGAACCGGGCTTTGCCATGCCGGTAATGGATCCTTTGTCAGTGAAAGAGGACTATAATCCCATGGTGGACGAGGAACTCTTGAAGAACCTGGGAGAGTTGAACGAAGACAATACATTCGTACTTGTCAGTGCAACCATTCCAAAGGATATTACCCAAATGAGTGTAAATCTCCAGGGGCCATTTGTTGTCAATGGGGACACCTGCAAGGCTTGTCAGGTAATTGTAGAGAATGCAGAATATCCTGTGAAGTATTATATTTATGACATTTTAAAAGCGAGAAAGGATGGTGAATAAATGCTGGCATTATCTCGTAAAAAAGGTGAAGCCATCATTGTGAACAACAACGTGGAAATCACCATCTTGGAAGTAAAGGGCGACCAGGTAAAGATTGGTATCTCTGCACCTAAGGAAGTGCCGGTGTACCGTAAAGAAGTATACGCACAGATTCAGCAGGCAAATGAAGAGGCAGTAAGTGCGGAAGGACTGGCTGCTCTGGCAGATTTGTTAGGTTAGTATGTAAATGGGAAGGAGTCGGTGGTGCCGGCTCCTTTTTAGGTGGCGGATTTAGGGTGTGGAGAACCTATATACCCAATTCTTTTATCGTGGAACCGGGAAATGGCTTTGAATGGTGATAAAGAAGATGTGGTTAAATGATGCAGAAAAAAAGACGGGTGGCTAAAGTAATCCGTACTTTTGTCCGATAAAAAAAGTAAGATAGTGGGTAGAGCCCACAAAAATGACTAATGGCACCATGGATAGGTGCTTTCACAATTGATTCAGATTCACATGGAGGTGGATAGTTATGGCAGTAGAACCATTAGGAAGTATTATGAGCGTGCAGGCACAAGGAGCAGTGCAAAGCAAACCCGTAGCAGCACAGGCACAGACCACTGTGACTGTGGACACGCAGCCCGTAGAGCCGGTGGAGAAAATTGAACCAGCGCAGCAGGTTCAGAGTCAAGGTCCTGAGACCAACACAAATAATGCACAGGATCAGCAGGCGTCTCCGGAGCAGATTCGTAAGGCTGTGGAACAGCTGAATAAGAATATGCGTCATTCAGAGGCAGTATTCGGTATTCATGAGAAAACCAACAGAGTAACAATTAAAATTGTGGACAAAGAAACAAAAGAAGTAATTAGAGAGGTTCCACCGGAGAAAACACTGGATATGATTGCAAAGGTATGGGAGATTGCAGGTATCTTGGTGGATGAAAAGAGATAGGAGGTAGTAACTATGGCAATGAGAATGACTGGTCTGATGTCCGGTATGGACACAGAGAGCCTTATTCAGGAATTAGTTGCAGCTAAAAGAACCAAGGTTGATAAAGAGATTAAAGCGCAGACCAAGCTGGAATGGAAGCAGGATGCTTGGAAGGGGCTGAATACAAAGCTGAAGAATTTACAGTCGAAGTTTGTTAACAATATGCGTTATCAGTCTTCATATGCGAAGAAGACTACCAAGGTGTCTAATTCTGCAGCAGTTAGTGTAATTACCGGTGAGGACGCAGTAAATGGTGTGCAGGAGTTGACTGTAGATAAGCTGGCGAAGACTGCTTATTTGACGGGCGCTGAAGTGAAGACTACCAGTGGCGAGAAGGCAACAGCACTTACAAAAATCAGTGAACTGGGTAGTCTGCAGGCAGGCGCGCAGATTACCTGTACTATAAATGGGGAAGCGAAGACGCTTGAGGTTACAGATGAGACCACTATTTCTGATGCTTTAACTTGGTTGAAGAATGAATGTGGTTTAAATGCCAGCTTTGATGAGGAAAATCAGAGACTTTTTGTCAGTGCAAAGGAGTCTGGTGAGGATAATAATTTCAAGTTAAATGCCAGTGGTGGGGCGTTATCCGCTTTGGGCTTATCCTTAAGCAGTGGCGCAACCAAAATTGATGGTCAGAATGCAGAGATTACTTTAAATGGTGCAACTTTTAAGAGTAGTACCAATGTATTTAAAATTAATGGTCTGACTTTTACGGCGTTATCAGAAACCGCAGAAAAGGAAACAGTGACCATCACTACTCAGGATGACGTAGACGGCATCTTTGACGTGGTGAAGAATTTCATTAAAGAGTACAACACTGTTATCAATGAGATTGATAAGTTGTATAATGCAGATTCTGCAAAGGGCTATGAGCCACTTACTGATGAAGAAAAGGAGGCTTTATCAGAAAGTGAAGTAGAGAAGTACGAGACCAAGATTAAGGATGCACTTCTTCGCAATGACAGTAATCTTTCCAGCATCGGTACCGCACTGAAGGGAATTATGTCCTCTGGTATCAAAATAGGCGAAAAGACCATGTATCTTTCTGATTTTGGTATTGAGACACAAGGGTACTTTGAGGCTGCAGACAATGAGAAGAACATGTACCACATCGCCGGTGATGCGGACGATGAGTACTCTTCCGGAAAAGCAGATAAGCTGAAGAGTATGATTGCCAGTGATCCGGATACGGTTGTTTCTTTCTTTACAGAGTTGTCGAAGAATCTCTATGACAAGATGAACAGTTTATCTTCTTCAGTAAATGGTTACCGTAGCTTCGGTAGCTTCTATGATGACAAGAAGATGAAGACGGATTATAACGATTACACAACAAAGATTGCAGAGCTGGAAGAAAAACTGGCGGATTACGAGGATAAATGGTATAAGAAATTTGCTGCTATGGAGACAACTCTGGCAAAGATGCAGTCCAATACCAATGCTCTAACCGGTCTTTTAGGAGGTTGATAAAATGGCGCTACCTAATGCATATGCGCAGTATAACAACAACAAAGTATTGACGGCTTCTCCTGCGGAGCTGACGTTGATGCTCTATGAGGGTGCTATTAAGTTCTGCAATATAGCGGAGATGGCTCTTGACCAAAAGGATATACCTAAGGCGCATACGAATATTACGAAGGTGCAAAAGATTATTGATTACCTTCGCCAAACATTGGACATGAAATATGCAGTGGCACAGGACTTTGAAAATATTTATGTGTACTTGAGCCAGCGTTTGGTGGAAGCAAATATGAAGAAGGATAAAGAGATATTGGAAGAGGTGAATACACATCTTCACTCTGTCCGTGATACGTGGAAAGAGGTTATGCGTATCAACAAGGGGAAAGGAACTGTTTAATGGAGAATCAGTTAACCATTTTGG
Organism: Lachnospiraceae bacterium; assembly: GCA_017461775.1. GTDB lineage: Bacteria > Bacillota > Clostridia > Lachnospirales > Lachnospiraceae > Acetatifactor. The sequence continues at coordinate 45,601 of JAFTXD010000116.1, read as the reverse complement.
CAGAGAGCCTGGAAAAAAAGAAACAGGTACTTGCCCGGATACAGGAGTATAACAAACGTCAGGAAGAGGTATTTTCTACAGAAACTGTGGATATGGATTCCTTTGATGCAGCAGTGGAGGAAAAGGGGCGTCTGATAGAAGAGCTTCTTAAGCTGGACAATGGTTTTGAACTTCTTTACGAAAGACTGGCGGCACAACTGAAAGATAATAGGGCAAAGTATGCTTCTGAGATTAAGGGGATTCAGCAGCAGATTGCTATCGTTACAGAGATGGGGGTGGCTGTTCAGGTGCAGGAGAAGCGAAACAAGCAGCTGATAGAGCAGTATTTTGCGAAACAGCGTGAGGGTATTCGTGATAACCGAAAAACTTCTAAGGCAGCGTATGATTACTATAAAAAGTTGAATAATGCTGCGTATAATCCGCCCCAGTTTATGGACAGTAAAAAGTAAATCAACAACAAAATTCACAAAAAACGATTGGTTAATTTGTGCAGAATTTAGTTATAAAAACTATAAAGTTCTTTCACAAATTTCCGATATATTTATCAAGTAAAGCAAATAAGCTTTCTGAACCGGAATCTGAATCAATCCGCACAATTGAGTAAGATTTCATTAAGTTTACTGTGAGTGCGACTTGTGCGAATCGGACAGGCAGTAAACAAGTCAATAATCGCAAGGATGCGATGAAATATTATTTTTTTCATATTCAAGGAGGAATATACTATGGCAATGATCGTTAAACACAACTTATTAGCAATGAACTCTAACAGAATGTTAGGCGTTAACACCCAGACTCAGGCTAAGACTACTGAGAAGTTATCTTCTGGTTACAAGATTAACCGTGCAGCAGATGATGCAGCAGGTCTTGCAATTTCTGAGAAGATGAGACGTCAGGTTCGTGGTCTTAATCAGGCTTCCTTAAATGCACAGGATGGTATCTCTATGGTACAGACCGCTGAAGGTGCTTTAAATGAAGTTCATGATATGCTTCAGAGAATGAATGAACTTGCAGTTAAGGCTGAGAACGGTACTTTAACTTCTAAGGATCGTGACTTCATCGATGCAGAAGTTCAGCAGTTACTTAGCGAAATCGACAGAGTAGCTTCTACAACTACTTTCAATGAGATGAGTCTGTTAGATGGTTCATTATCTGCTAATGCGTGTGCATTGCAGGTTGGTGCAGAAGCAGATCAGCATATCGAAGTATCTATTGCTAAGTTAGATACTGAAGGTTTAGAGATTGATGGTGAGAGTGCACAGTCAGTTTCAGCTGCTCAGGATTTAAATAAAGCTGTTAAGGGCGCTATCGAGAAGCTTTCTACTCAGAGAGCAAATCTTGGTGCTATCCAGAACCGTCTTGAGCACACCGTTAACAACTTAGACAACGTTGCTGAGAATACTACTTCTGCTGAGTCCAGAATCCGTGATACCGATATGGCTTCTGAAATGGTTAAGTACTCTAACGGTAACGTTCTTGCACAGGCAGGAACCGCTATGTTGGCACAGGCTAACCAGTCAGGTCAGAACGTATTATCTTTACTTCAGTAATTTATTGAAGATTGCCAATGGGGCTGACGTAAGTCAGCCCTATTTCTTTTGGGGGAAACGAGGGTTGTGTAGATGAGTAGGACGATATTGTTTATAGAATGGAAGAGCTTCGGAAATTTATCCATACAGGAAGCGTTTCAAAGACTTGGATATGAAGTAGAATGTATCCCATTGGATTATCATAAGACGGATACCCGTCTGGATGTGGGATACACAGAGCTTTTGGTAAAAAGGCTGATATCCGGGTCTTATTTTTGTGTCTTTTCCTTTAATTATTTCCCTATTGTAGCCATGGCTTGTAAGGCATGCAGAGTTCCGTATCTGTCGTGGACCTATGATAGTCCCTTCATACAACTATACTCTAAGACCTTGGAGTATGATACTAATTTTGCCTTTGTTTTTGATAGAGGTACTTGCTTGGATTTGGCCCAGAAGGGCTTTGAGACCTATTACCTTCCCATGGCGGCACCTATGGATTGCTACCAAAGTGTGCTAAAGAATAGGGATTACGGAAAGAAGTATGCGGGGGAGATTTCCTTTGTGGGCTCTTTGTACAATGAGTCCTTTGGAAATATGTACCGTCATATGGAGAAGTTAGAGCCTTATGAAAAGGGTTACGTGGATGCACTTGTGGCGGCACAAAAGAATGTATATGGGTATTATTTCTTAGAGAAGTCGTTATTACAAAATCCCCAGCTGATGGAAAATATTCAGAAGGTTTGTCCCGTGTATGCCAAGGGAGATGGCTTAGAGACTGCCGAGTGGACACTGGCCAATTATTTCTTGGCAAGAAGGGTGACAGCTTTAGAAAGAACAGAGATTATGCAGCTTTTGGGAGAGAAATATCCGGTGCATCTGTACACTCCGGGAGATGTGTCCATAAAAGGAGTTCACAATATGGGCAAGGCAGATTATTATAACGATGCCCCTCATATTTTTGCGAACAGTAAGGTTAATTTAAATATAACACTGAAAAGTATTCAGACAGGCATCCCACTGAGAGCATTTGATATTATGGGATGTGGTGGATTCTTGATTACAAATTATCAGGAAGATTATCTGGAGTATTTTACGCCGGATGAAGACATGGTAATCTATTATGATTACGGAGATTTAATGGAAAAAGTTGCATTCTATCTGGAGCACGATGAGGAAAGGGAAAGAATCGCACGCAGCGCACAGAGGAAGGTGGCAGCGGAGCATACGTACCTTCAGCGTGCGCAGATAATGCTTGATATAGTAAGCGAATATTGGAGCTAAGAATTGGTGGCGATTCTTAGCATTTGTAATAAACGGTTTTGGTAGGTGTGGAGGCTCTTGACCTTTTGGTAGCCGTTTAGGGCAATTTGTCTGCGTTCCTCCTCATGGGAGAGGTAGTAAGCGCATTTATCTACTAACTCGTCCGTGCTGGTGTAGGCTTCAATGTCTGTGCCGATTTCGAAGTAATCAGTGAGCTCTGCCTGGTAATTAGTCATGAGGAAGCCACCGCAGCCGCAAATATCAAAGATACGAAGGGGTAAACCGGTCTGAATGGGTTTGATGGTCATATTCAGATTGATTTTGCTAAGATGAAAGGCCTTAGGCATTTCGGTCAAAGTTGCGATGCCATCGTGTACACGTACTCCGTTTAAAGCAGAGGTATCGCTTCTAGTATACAAATCTACCGAAAAATGTTCTGCAAGTTTGTTTAACGTGCGGATACGCTCTATTTCCGCTGCATGTAGACCTAAGTAGCTGTGGGCTACAATATATTTGTCGGGATTAGCAATTAGATTGGAAGCAGTGTAAAAGCTTGAATCCGCAGAACGGATGCTGTTTACAAGATGTTCTGTCACCACCTCTTCCATGAAGTTATATCCATATATTTCCATGGCGGCTTCAACAGTGCCATGGATATACCCATTTGTGTAGTCGTCCAATACAATTTTACGGAGAGGATTCTTCTCATTGTATAGGGAGCCTACAAAGGAGATATCACAGGAAAAGCGGGCAATATCTGCTTCGGTGATAGTAGCTGTGACGACATCAAATGTATCTACATCAGAAGCCAATGGAAGATGGAAGATGCAGCCAGGATTGTATGGATGAAAGCGTTCGTATTGTGCTTTATCAAATAGAAAAATACGATTTGTATCATATTGGATGGACTTAGAAAAAAGCTCCAAAACAGGGGAGTCCACCGTCCAGCAAAGATACAGAATCTTATGTATATGACATATTTCTGCAATTGCAGGAAAAAAATTGATGCTGAAAATAAATACCGGGTGTACCTTTTGTATGGAACGATTTATAAGCTCTATCTTCTCGGAAGTGAGCAGTTTTTTGTTAGTAATTTCCGCAGTTTCTTCGATTACATTGATGTTTAAACTGCGGAAAGTATTAATAATGGCAGGCTCACAGATGTTGCCATAGCGATAAAAGAGTATATTCATATAAGGTATTCCTTCTTTGGTGTATGATATATTATTTTATCATTATTCCAAGGAAGATGATAGTAGAAATATAGGGGAAATGATATGGAAAAGGTGAGTGTAATTATCCCTACATATAATAGGGCATCGACATTACTGAGAGCCGTGAATAGCGTGTTGCAGCAGAGCTATTCAGACATTGAAGTGATTATCGTGGATGATGGGTCAACAGATAATACTGCGGAGATTATTAGGGACATCCGTGATGAACGTGTTAAATATATAAAAATGGAGCAAAATGGGGGCGCATCCGTCGCAAGAAATGAGGGCGTAAAAGTTGCGGAAGGAGACATTATAGCATTTCAAGACAGTGATGATGCATGGAAAAGGGACAAGCTGGAAAAACAAATCTGTTATTTGAAGGCTCATCCGGAATTTTCTATGGTATACTGTGCCTATAACATGCATGGTAGGGAAAGCTCATATATTGTGCCTACGGAATTGGCACTGGAAGGTGACTTAGAGGGTGATATTTTTCCGTGGTTATTAATGCGTAATTCAGTAGGAACTCCAACGATGGTGATGTATAAGGAGTGTTTTGCCGATATAGGTGGATTTGATTCTACATTGAAAGCGTTGGAAGATTGGGATATGGCAATTCGTTTTGCGGAAAAATATATGATTGGTTTCGTGGATGAAGCTTTAATGGATGTTTATTGTTCGGAAGGAAGAATATCCACCAGAACAGGTGCTTATTACGAAAGTAGATGCAAGATGATTGCGAAATATAGGGCATATTTTATTCATTATGGCATATTTGATGATGTAGTGAATCGACTATTTCAGCAGGCGCAGGATGCAAACATGCTTGAAGCGGTAAAGAAAATGCTTATGCTCTATTTGAGTCAAGGATAAATGGGGGCAGTATGATAGATAAAGAATTTAGCATCTTAGTTCAAAATACAGATGCTTTTGAAAGTATAGAGGGGAAAAATTCTTTTATTCAAAAGTCAGATACCGAGTGGATTGGCTTTGCGGACGGAGATATCACAAGCAAAGAGGAATTGTGCCAGATATTGGAGGAGAATTCTTTTTTGCTGGATTATGATGTGATTCTTTTTGGAGACAACGTACCGGAGGGGGAATGCGACCAGTTGAGTCTCCTTGCTTGCCCGCAGAGTGTGATTTTTGCAATTCTTTTCCGCAAGTCATTACTGGTATCTTCCGGCTCCTACAATAAGCTTCTGGCAGGGAACTGCAACTATGAGTTTTTGCTACGATTGGCAGAGCGGGGAGGCGTGTATGCAATTCCTTGTGGTGCAGATAAAGGGGCGGAATTTCATCCGGGAACTATGGCGTATATCCTCAGACGATATATGGAAATGTTAAAGAAAAACGGATGTCTGGATGAAATGTTTATGAGATTTCTGGAAGTGGCCGGACAGTTGGGAGTAAAGGATGAATTTAATACATCCTTGAAGCTTTTGTTGGATGATACCACGAAGTATGAGAGCTTGGTTACAAATACGGCACCGATTCTGATTTTGATAGGGAATGATATATGCAATGGTGTGGTTGCAGCCTTTGGTGACCTTCTTGCAGATGCATTGTCTGGGCTGGGGCAGGCGGTAATAACCACAAATGGTAGATTTGGAGATTACCATGAGACAAGTCTGGATGTAATTTTAGGTCGTATTTATAAGGCTATTATCGGTTTTCAGTCCCCTGTACTGGAATCGGAGGCTTTCCAGAAGGTGAAGGGGTTGAAATACCAGTTTTGGTTTGATAATCCATTATTTTCGCTTGATTATTTTTCGAAGATGTCCAAGCAGACCCATGTGCTCTGCCACGATGCAGATTATGTCAGATACATTCGGGAGCACTTTTTAGTGGAGAGGGCTACGCAGTTTCCGCTGGCAGGAGAGGTCTGTGGGCTGGAGAGAGGCGAGGAAGTATACGACCTTGTCTTTGTGGGAGGTTATTTGCCCTATACAGAGCATAGCTACAAGGATTGCTTTAAGCAGGAGTTTATGGAATATATGATGGAGCATCCCTCCTACACGGTGGAGCAGGGAATCCGTGCACTGTGGCAGAAGCACGACATCGTTTATGATGAAGTGCGCTTTTTAGAGACGGTAGCGAGTCTGTGGGATGTGTGCTATGTTTTGATGCAGAATTACAGACACAGAGTTGTGGAAGCTATCTTAAGTGCAGGAATTCAAATGCATGTATTTGGAGAAAGCTGGAAGAAGTATCATGGAGCAGGCGTGGAAAACTTGATTTTTCATCCCGAGGTATGTGGAGAAGAGGCCTTGCAGATATGGAACAAGGCAAAGATAGGTCTTAATATTATGAATGGTCACAGACATGGCATGACGGAGCGTATTGCCAATATCATGCTATGTGGTAGCTGTTGTCTGTCGGATGAGACAAGTTATCTGAGGGAGCATTTTCAGGATGGTGAGGATATTGTGCTTTTCCGCGTAGAGGAGTTAGAACAGTTGCCGGGAAAAATTCAATATCTTTTGCAGCGTGATGAGGAGCGCAGGAAAATCGCGCTGGCTGGGCAGAGAAGAGCACAGCAGGAGCATACTTGGAGAAAACGTGCTGAGGGATTACTGGAGATTATTGCGGCGGATATAGGAGAATAGAAGGGGGCGGCGAGATGTTGCCAGCAATGCTTAGGGGACAGGCAAAATCGAATAAAGAGCTGAAGGAAAGGGCTGAAGCCTATATTCAATCAGTGAAAGAGTTGTATGAAAAAGTAGAGAAGGACACTTTGCGTGTTGAGGTTGAGCAGATATTAAGGGAAAAAAAGCCTGGTTGGTATCCGCGTTTGGCAGAGCTTATGCAGAGCAAAGAGCATAAAGAGGTGATGCAGGCGGACAAAGGGCTTCTTGTGCTTAAAAAGGTATATCGGGAGGAGACTGTATTAAGTAAGATGAGTTCCTTAAAGGACGTGGAAGAAGTATATCAAAGGACAGTGTTTTGCCTGCGTAGAATAGAATTGGATATGCTCGTGGAAGGCTGGGAAACGCTACAGGAGCTGATGGCAGAGTGGGGGCTTTCCGCAAAATATCTGATTGCAATACTTGCGAATGGCGCAATTTTCCGAAATCTGGATACCGGATATAAGCTAAGTCATATTATGGCAGCAAATGGTTATAAGGATTGTGCAGAGAAACTTGTCTTGTGGATAAAGGCGCAAACCACAGGGAAGTAGGGGACGAAAAGGATGGATGAGCGTAAATTCTGTTTTATAATATGTTCTAATAACGAAGAATATTTAGAAGAATGCTTCTTTTACATAAATAGGTTGGAAGTGCCGGAAGGCTATAGCATTGATGCGGTTAGCATTTTTGATGCGGAAAGTATGACTAGTGGTTACAATGAGGCTATGAATGCGACGGATGCTAAATATAAGATTTATTTGCATCAGGATGTATTTATTATTTACAAAGGCTTTTTGCAGGCAGTTCTGGATATCTTTCAATCGGATTCAACCATAGGGATGATAGGCATGGTGGGAGCACCGAAGATGCCGGTTGGTGGCGTTATGTGGCTTGGACATCGTGAGGGTATGTTGTATGGTTCCAATGACGTAAAGGGTGATTACAGAACCTATCAGTATCAATTAAAGGATGGATTACATGAGGTGGAAGCTGTTGATGGCCTGATGATGATTACATCTGCGGATATCCCTTGGCGAGAGGATAAGTTTGACGGCTGGGACTTTTATGATGTGTCGCAGAGTTTTGAATTTAGAAGATATGGTTACAAGGTAGTGGTTCCGGAGCAATTGTGTCCATGGTGTAAACATGATGACGGCGCGTTAAATCTGCGCAACTACGATAAATATAGGAAAATTTGCATAGAAGAGTATCCGGAGTATTTTGCGCGTGAGAGATTTTGTGTGGTGAAAAACAGTAAAGCTTCCGGTAAGGATAAAACCCGTGTGGTTATGGTTGCAAGAAATCAGCTGGAAGCAGTAAAAAGTACCATAGAGTCTATAAAGGCGTTCTCCAACTTGGATGTAAGTCAGATTATTGTGGTAGATAATGGGTCCGAGGATGGATTAAGGCATTGGCTGAAATCGCAGCAGGAAATGGATTATATTATCTGTGAAGAGGTAATAGAGGGCTATGGTGCAGTACTGAATGAGGCATTACAGCAGTTTGTTGTGGACGCGGATGTTCTCTTAGTGTCTCCTGGGATGATGATGTTACCCGGATGTATGGAGGCCTTATATAATGGCTTAGAAGGGCAACAAATGGGCGCTGTTTGTGCGAGATTGATTTCGAAAGAGTCGGAAGAAGGTAAGTGTTTTAGTGATGCAGCAAGGTATGCAATGACACATGCTGGCGACAGGGAAAACAAAGAGGTACAGAGAGTGTCTTATGAAGCTGTTTTGATTACTCATGACTTGTTGCAGAAGGTAGGAGGCTTTGACGAGCGTTTATGTCTGCCGGATAGTGTTATGTATGGAGTAGTATCTAAGGGTGCAAAGTACGGCTATCACTTTTATGAAATCCAAAACGCATTTATGTATAAGATAATGAATGGCGACAGTGTATATAGCAGAGTGTTTGGAGAAGAACCGGATAGGATGATTTTAGCTGAGGAGAAATAGTTTATGGCAGAAGCATTTATAGAGGAAGTATATGAGTATGCAAGAGTGATAAGCTCCTTGCACAGAGTAGTGGAATATATAAGAGTGCATGATGATCATCATGCGGTGACAAAAATGGACGAATTATTACCGGAAATGTGTGAACTGTGTAAAGCATGCATAACTTCAGGATATGGTAAAGGAATGCGACTATGGGATATGGTGCAGCAGATTACAATGATAAGGGGAGATCTGATAAAAATGGGCGATTTCATTGAGGCAGAGTTATTGCCCCTTATGAAGGAGTGGATGCAGTTTGCTGTTAGCATTTACCAGGAAACGGGGGATGGTTATCTCTTAGAGTCCGGCAGCAGTGGATTCTTGACAATGAAGAGTATGATAAATGACCGATATCTGCATAGCAAGAATGACCCTATGGAAGAGGCTCGTAAGCTGGTAGAAAACTATTATGAGCCGAAGAAAATGAAGTATTCAGTACTGGGGTGTGGATTAGGGTACCATATTTACCAGTTATACAAGGTGTCTAATGGATCTGTATCAATTACTGTATATGAGGAAAATCCCAGAGTAGTGGAGTATGCCAGAAGATATGGTGTTTTGGATTGGATACCAGAAGAAAAGTTAAATATTATAACGGGCAATATTGCCCTTCCGTTTCTGCAAAGTTCGGATAATGAGGAAACAGGTATACTCTTTCATTTGCCTTCTGTGAAAGAAATGGAAGATGAATTGGAAAGAGAAACCATAATGCAGGTGTATATACAGCAGAGCACGGCAGCTAAGATTAGAAGGAATGTGCAGATTAATTTCTGGAGAAATATTCAAAAGGAATTGCCTATGGTGTCAGAGCTTCGTGGGAAAGAGCATACAGAGGAATTTGTAGTAGTAGCGGCAGGCCCCTCTTTGGATGACAATTTAGAGGTTTTGAGAGAGTGGCAAGGAAAGAAAAATATCGTGGCAGTAGGAACGGTATTTAAGAAGTTATTGGCAGCCGATATTCGTCCGGATTATGTGGTTGTGGTGGATTCTCAGGAACGTACTGCGAGGCAGATTGACGGAGTGGAGAAGCAGCAGATACCAATGGTTTTGGATATGGCATCCTATTGGGGGTTCGCATATAGATATGAAGGGCCTAAGTATTTGGTATGTGTTCCAGGTAGAGATGAATTAATTGCAGAATATGCGATGAAGAATAAGGTGGAAACGTGGTCGGGCGGAAGTACAGTTACTTCATTGGCCTTGGAATTTGCAATAGAGTTTGGGGCGAAAAAAATATATTTTATTGGTGTTGATTTGGCATATCCTGATGGCGTAAGTCATGCTACCGGAACCTTGGATTATAAGGTAAGAAAGCTTGATAATATGACACCTGTAAATGGAGTTTGGGGTACTATGGTATATGCGGATAGGGTGTTTTGTGTGTATCGTGAACAGATTGAAGAGCGTATAGCGCAAACACCTGATATCCAATATTATAATTTATCGAAGGTGGGTGCTCATATTGAGGGTGCCATAGAGATAGAATTTGAGGGCGAATAAACGATGGAAATACAAAATTCCTTTCTGCTGGACGAAGTCAGAAACGGCTTCCTAATCCCGGCAGCTGTAAAGCAGGCTTGGGCAGCGGAGCTGGAGGTTCTGGCGGAGATAGACAGGGTATGTAAAAAACATAATATTCAGTATTTTGCGGACTGGGGGACGCTGCTGGGAGCTGTGCGTCATGGAGGATTTGTTCCCTGGGATGATGACTTGGACATCGTCATGAAGCGGGATGATTACATCAAATTCTTGAACGTGGCGCGCCATGACATGAGTGAAGGCTTTGATGTACAGACCTACCGGAATCATGAGGATTGTTGGCTCTTTATGGGGAAAGTGGTAGGAAGAAACGGCTTTTCTTTTGAAAAGGAACATCTTCGTAGATTTCATAATTTTCCCTACATTGCATGCGTGGATATTTTCGTACTGGATTACGTGCATCGGGACCCGGAAAAGGAAGAGAAGCGCAGGAAGCTGTGTAAATATATCCTGGGAGTGGCGGATACGATTGCGGAAGGCAACCTGACATCGGGAGAGAGAGAATCCAGACTTCAAACACTGGAGACGATGTACGGGAAGAAACTTCGCCGCATAGAAGATGTGGTGGAATTGCGAAGATATCTTTACGGTGAGGTAGAAAAGATTTTTGCTGAAGTACCGGAGTCGGATGCAGACTTCTTAACACAGCTGTTTCCCAGAGGATTACTGGGGGATGCCTTTCAGTTTCCGAAGGAATTCTATGAGCAGGCAGTATATCTGCCCTTTGAGTGTACTTATATGCCGGTTCCGGCGATGTATGATAAGATGCTTCAGATGCGATATGGGGATTATCTGCGTCTGGTGAAAAACAGGGCAGGGCATGATTATCCTTATTTTGAAGGTCAGAAGAAAAATCTGCAAAAGGTATTGGATTTCAAACTGCCGGAATTTGAGCTTAATAAATCGAAATTACTTCGTAGCGAAGAAGAAGAGGCATATCAAAAGCTGTCCTACAAGGAGATGGCGAAGGAATGTTTAGAAGAACTTCAGAGATTTTGTGACTTGATTCCCGTAGCGGTAAGTCAGGGAGATGTAGAACAGGCAGTGGGCTTACTTCAGACCAGCCAGCAGCTTGCTGTGGATCTGGGAAATATGCTGGAAGCGTTTCTGGCAGAGGAAAATGGTATTATTCCCCTGCTGGAGCAGTATTGTGAAGCGATTTACGTGCTCTATGAAGGATTGATGGAAGGCAGTGTGACAGATGATGCCTGCGGTGCGTTAGTGGATATTTTGGAGAATCTGACGGTTGAACTGGAGAAAACTGTTTGGAGCCGGCGTGTGGCGTTGTTTTTGCCTGTTTTAGGCAGTGATTGGAGTGGACTGCAGGGTTTGTGGCAGGAGGCCGTAAAAAGCCCTTCCTGGGACGTATACGTGGTGCCGTTGCCGTATTATTATAAGGATTATGATGGTTCTCCCAGAGAGGTGTGCTACGATGGGGCGGAGTTCCCGGAAGAAGTGGGGGTGCTGGATTATAAGCTTCTGACGCCGGAATATCTGGAGATGCTCCATCCGGAGGTGGTGTTTATCCAGAATCCTTATGATAGCTGGAATCCGGCGGTTTCTGTACCAGAGATGTTTTATGCGGAAAATATCCGGAAGTATACGGATAAGCTTGTCTATGTACCTCCGTTTTGGGTTGAGGAGTATACCAAGAGAAACGAGAGAGAATATCACAACATGAAATACTATGTCACTATGCCGGGAGTGGTATATGCGGACAGGGTTTTGGTGGCGTCAGAGAATATGAGGTCGCTGTATGTTGAAAAGCTGGCGGAATTTGCCGGAGAAGAGACCATAGCTGTCTGGGAGCAGAGAGTGATACGGAATGAGTGGCAGGCCTCACAGCAGGAGAAAAGTAGTTCTGATACGTCATCACGTGCTAAGAAAAGAATGCTTTATGGAATCAGCATAGGACCTTACCTGCAGGATGCGGAAGTGGTACGCAGAAAGGTGAAAAACAGTATTGACATTTTTGAAGAATATAAGGATAGTGTAGATTTGTCGGTGGTGATTTATGGAGATGAGGAAGGTACGTCCGGAATCAGAAGTTATATCAGTGAGTTGCTACAAAGCCGCTCCGGTGAAATCCTGGATGCAGGCGCAGAGTGCTGCGCGCAGGACTATGATGCTTACTACGGGGATGCCATGCCGTTGGTGATGGAATTCCGAGAGGCCGGGATACCGGTGATGATACAGGATATTGAGAATGTGAAGTAAATTTCCAGGAAACAATTTGACACGATATGGACTGTATGGTATATTGAAATAGAATCATGACAAAATTAGTGTCGTTGTGATGCATTTCTTTTGCGAAGAGAGTTTGGTGTTTGCGATGTATTTTTAATGTACAGGAGGAGTATGCATATCATGGACAAATTAGATATGATTTTAGAGAAAATTGGTAGCATAGATGAGCGGCTGGATGGCATAGATGAGCGGCTGGATGGTCTGGAAACGGACATGACGAAGGTTAATCTTATCTTGGAAAACGAGGTTTTGCCCAGTATTCAGCGTGTAGCTGAAGGACATCTGGATTTGTCTCGTAAACTTGACGAGGTTAAGAAAGATGGTGAGGAATATGAAATGCTGGCGATTAGAGTCAGTGTTCTGGAGGCGAATGCTATCAAGCAGAGTAAGATTTCATAGGAACGCGGTCAGAGAAAGCAGGCTTTTAGGAGCCTGCTTTTTAGTGATAAGTTATAGGAAAATGTTGACAAAGTATATAGCACTGGGTATAATATTAGATATTAAACTATATACGGAGGGAACGCGTAATGGATGAAGTGATTTTGCAACGGCTTGAGTGTATGGAGGAAAAGGTCAAAGCCTTGGAAAGTGATTTAAAAATTATTGAGGCTGTGTTAGAAAAGGAGGTTTGGCCTAATATTGTAAGTATTGCGAAGAGACATGCTAGGTTGTTTGAGGACATCAGTGATGTGATGCAGGCAAAGGCTGAATTGTTAGTGCTTGCGGTTAAAATGAATCTTTTAGAAGCGAGTGTTATGGACATCAAGGGGAGAATTTCATAGTTGAGCTTTTGGAATTCTTGAATTACCTTGCGGGAAAGGGCGGAAGCAGCGCCTTTATCCGTCGGCTGGACGAAGCTGTGGATAAGGCCAGAAATAAGGAAGAATGGAGGATGGAGTATATGACTTTGCAGATGAGAGACCGTGAGAAGTTTGAGCATGGGCTTGAACAGGGAATTGAGCAGGGAAGGATTGATGCGGTGCAGAGATTGATTCGCAGGGAATGTACAAAAGAGTTCATTTGTGACTTAGGGTATACGGAAGAGGAGTATGCAAAGGCGGAAGCGGAGCTTTTACAGGAAGGGAATACCTAGGGGATAGAGGGATTGATGTTTTTTTAGTAGATGAAAGCAGGCTCGAAAGGGTCTGCTTTTTATGATGGATAACATGGTTTTTGAAAAGCTTGATGCTATGGAAAGGGAATTGCTTTTCCTTTTGGGGAAGGATTTGAACAGAATAGGTGAGTGTGGTACAATTGCAGAAGATAGGTAGAGCAACTGATGGGAGGTAAGAGTATGACACAGAATCATATCCGGGTCTGGAGAGGGGACTATTATGATGGATATCTTTGGTATCCGGCCGATGAGGATGGCTTGCTTCTAAAGATAAATGTGGAGACCGGGCAGGTGGATTATGCCCTTACGATGCTGATGCCGGAGAAGGGGCTGAAGCATGCATATCATCAGATCGTTGCTACCGGGGATGGTATCCTTTGGACGATACCCGGATGGGGAAGTAGGATTCTTCGGATTGATTTAAGGAGTGGGGAGCAGGAGCTGATTGATTTTCCGGATTCGGATAGGAGGGTGAACTTTTTCAGTAAATTTACAGGATGCATCAAGTATCAAGATAAGATATTCTGTTTTCCGGGTAATATGAATTACATCTTGGAGATTAATACTGCTACTAAGGAGTTGTGCTGCCATAAAAACATAATAGAAGACAGTGATAAAAGACAGGGGAAGAGCATGCAGAACTATTTTTCCTGGGGAACTTTTAAAGTGGGAAACATGGTGTATGCGATTGGTCTTTTTTGCAATTATTTCCTGGAGATGAATCTGGAGAAGATGGAGTATCAGCTGACGGAGCTGCGAAATGAAGCAGGAGTATGCGGCTTTGAAGGAATTGCGATACATAAGAATAAGCTCTATGCTGCAAATAAGAAGGGCCATGTAAGAGTTTATGACTTGGAGAGCAAAGCATTTTTAAAACAGCTCGATACGGAAGAGAAATACCGGATGCTGTGTGGCTGTGAAGAGGGAATACTATTGGTTCCGAATGGTGTGGGTAACTATGCGTTCTATCATGCAGGAACAGGAGAGATAAAAGAAAAAGTGTACCCTGAGACTCATAAGTTTGTAAATGCACCGGAGAATGGTGTACTGGTAAGGGATGTTATAGAATGCGATAGCAATTATTATATTACGTGCCAATATAGCAATATGACAGTTGTGGTAAATAAGGAAAGTGGTGAGATTTCATTCATTCCATTATATTTGAAGAGTGGAGTTGAACTGACGAAGTATTTACTGGAGCAAAACGGAGCTGTTGTACGTGAGAACGTGCAGTTGTTCTGTACGAATTGCACGAATTTGAAGAGTTTTATCTGCAGCGTTACAGAAAACGGTACTACAGAAGGATAAAAAATACAGCCAAACGGCCGATATATAATATATAGTTCAAGGATGACATACAAGTTGCATGGAGGCAAGTATACGTAAAAGATATGACCCTGTTAATGCATTTGGTGTGCATTAGCAGGGCTTTTTATTTTGGAAAAGTAAGTAGGAGGATGCGAGTAACGTGCCGGATATGATTCAGCTGACAACAGAACAGTTACACACACTTCAGAATATAGAGTTAGAGCTTCTACAGGAGGCGGACCGTATCTGCAAAAAATGTGGGATTCATTATAATATCATCGCGGGGACACTTCTTGGAGCGGTAAGACATGGTGGTTTTATACCATGGGATGATGATGCGGATATTGCGCTCTTACGGGAAGAATATGAGAAATTCCGCGAAGCATGCAAGACGGAGTTGAACCATGAAAAATATTATTTTCAGGACCATACCAATACACCCGGGTATCGCTGGGGCTATGATAAGCTGAGGAAAAAGGGGACTTTGTTCTTACGACAGAACCAAGAGCATATGCCCTATGAGCAGGGCGTTTTTATCGACATTTTTCCACTGGATTATGTGTCAAATCATCATTGGAGGCGTACGGTGCAGAATTTTCATTGCTTCTGTGTGCGGAAGGTGCTGTGGTCCGCTGTGGGGAGATTTGCAGATAAAAAGTGGTGGAAAAGAAGTGTATATGCTCTGGAGAACGTGATTCCACTAAGTAACGTTCTGACATATTATGAAAAATTAATTCAAAAGTACAATAAAAAGAAAACGGACTGGGTGAGAATCCTTATGTTTCCTACTCCGAACAAGGAGTATGGTTATAAGACGAAGTGGTATGAGGAAAGCGCGGAGATATTATTTGAAGGGATATCTTTCCAAGGAATTAAAAACTATGACGAGTATTTAACCTTTAAATTTGGTGATTATCATACGTTGCCACCAGTGGAGCAGCGGAAGGTGCATCCGGTAACGAAGCTGGAGTTGGGAACGGATAGGTAACGAAAGAGGGGGAGCTATTGTGAAAAAGGTAATTACATATGGGTCTTTTGATTTATTCCATGAAGGACATTACAAATTATTGCAAAGAGCGAAGGCATTGGGGGACTATCTGATTGTTGGCGTGACCACGGAGCAATACGATAATCAGCGAGGAAAGCTGAATGTGGTGGACTCTTTGATGGATCGAATTGAACATGTGAAGCAGACCGGCTTTGCGGATGAGATTATCATAGAAGATCATGTGGGTCAGAAAACGGAGGATATCTTAAAGTACAAGGTGGATATTTTTACGGTTGGTTCTGATTGGATAGGGGCATTTGATTACCTGAAGGAGTATTGTGAGGTAGTCTATTTGGAAAGGACTAAGGATATCTCCAGCACAATGAAGCGTGCAAAGAAATACTCTATTCTGAAGCTGGGGGTTATCGGCACTGGGCGTATCGCGAAAAGGTTTGTGCCGGAGGCAAAGTATGTCAGCGGAATCAACGTAGAAGCCGTGTATAACCCTCATATAGAGAGCGCGGAGGCGTATGCAAAGCAATTTGAGTTAAATATGTATACGGACAAGCTGGAAGAATTCTGGGAGAAGGTGGATGCTGTATATATTGCATCTCCCCATGAGACCCATTATGAATACATGAAACAGGCGCTGCTTCACAAAAAGCATGTATTATGTGAGAAACCAATGGTACTAAAAAAGCAGGAGGCGGAAGAGCTTTTTGAGCTTGCCAAGGAGCAGGAATGCGTCTTAATGGAAGCCGTTAAGACCGCATATTGTCCGGGCTTTCAGCAGCTTTTGTCCGTGGTGAGAAGTGGTGCTATCGGTAAGGTGAAGGATGTGGAAGCGTGCTTTACGAAGCTGGAGAATCCGCTGAGCAGAGAGCTGACGGATGTGAAGTTCGGCGGTAGCTTTACAGAGCTTGGGAGCTATGTGTTGCTGCCCATAATAAAGCTTCTGGGACAGTCCTATGGTGAGATAGAGTTTAAAAGCATGCGGGCTGAAAATGGTTTGGATATATATACAAAGGTGCATTTTGATTATGGAGATGCCTTAGCAACTGCTAAGGCCGGTTTGGGTGTGAAATCTGCGGGGGAACTGCTGATTGCCGGGACCAACGGATATATCCAGGTAGAAGCTCCGTGGTGGAAAACAACCTCATTTCAGGTTCATTATGAGGATTCCAGTCAGGATGAGAAGTACTTTTCTAAGTTCTTAGGGGACGGGCTCAGATATGAGGTGAGTGACTTTGTGGCAGCTATTAATGGGTTTGAAGAAAAGACATGGAAGCTGACAAGAGAAGAGAGTATTGAAATGGCTGGGATTATGGAGGTATTCCTACAGCAAAAGGAATGTATCAATAAGGAGTGGTAAATGTTAAATCCTAAAATATCAGTGATAGTGCCTGTTTATAATACAGAGAAATATCTGGAAAAGTGTGTGGAGAGCATTATAAATCAGACTTATGAGAATCTGGAGATAATTCTGGTGGATGATGGTTCTACGGATGGAAGTGGTGCCATCATAGATGGGTTTGCCCAACGTGATGGCCGGATTATCGTGGTGCATAAAGAAAATGGTGGCGCGGGAAGTGCCAGAAATTCAGGACTAGATATGGCAACGGGAAGCTATATAGGATTTGTTGATAGTGATGACTGGCTAGAATGTGGAATGTATCAGGCACTTGTGGATGCGATGGAAGATGAATTGTTGGACATGGTAATTTGTAATTACTCCATTGATTTGGGGGAAGTACATCAGACGATGAAAAACAGAAAGTGTGTAAGTGAGGATGTGTTTGATACACAACAATTACTACGATATGTATTCCAGCGTGATGATTATAAGGGGGTGACTGCGTATGTGGTGAATAAAATATTTCGCAGAGAACTTGTAATCAATGAAGGTATAAGATTTGATGGCAAATATTTGATTGGTGAAGATGTGTTATGGTTTTCGAAGGTGAGTCTGAAATGTAAAAGGATAAGATATATCGATGAAATGTTTTATCATTATGTACAGAGAGGTGAGTCAATGGTTCACTCTCAAGAATTAGAAAAGCAAACGCAACGAATAGAAGTATATCTTAAGGTGATAAATCTGTTTGAAATGAGTGAAGTGGATGCTAAGACAATTGTGTATGTGAAACGTTTCTTGGCATACCATGCTATGAACATAGCTAAGTTGGCGTATGGACAGGGGCACATCAAAGAGCTGAAGTATATGCAACAAATAATGGACCAATATAAAGCAGAATATATAATGACAAATGAAGAGTATCCCGATAGGGTGAGAGAATTTTTGACGGTGTTAAATAGGGAATTGGCGTAAGTCGTTCGGGAGATGGTAACATGGATAAAAGTGTGGAAATTAGTGTGATTGTACCGGCGTATAACATCGAAAAATATATAGGTCAGTGTTTGGAAAGTATAATGTGCCAGACATTTCAAGATATAGAGATTATCGTGATTGATGATGGTAGCCAGGATGATACCGGTGTTATATGTGACAGATATGCAGCACATGATAGTCGGGTCAAGGTGATACATCAAAAAAATGCGGGTGTTGTAAGTGCGCGTAAAAAGGGCATAGAATCAGCAGCAGGAAGGATGATTGCCTTTGCAGATGGTGATGATTGGCTGGAAGCGGAGATGCTGGGAAAAATGCGTGGTGTAATGCTGCGAGAGGAAGTAGATATAGTTGTAGCGGGATTTGTTAAAGATTTTGAGGATTCAGGCATTCTTGTTTATAATGGACTACCAGAAAAAAAATACTCTATCTCTGATAAATTCTTTTTGAAAAATGCGATTTATATTAGTGATACGAAGCGAATGGGGATAGAGTCTTATCTTTGGGCGAAATTGTTTAGGACAGAAATTCTTAAGAAATGTATAGGGGAAATGGATGAAGATATTCATTATGCAGAGGATTTATTGTTGCTGTGGAAGTATCTTGTAAAATCAAAGGAAATATATGTATTGGACGAGGCGTTGTATCATTATAGACAACGGGATGAATCTTGTGTACATACATATGACGATAATTTTTATTCACAAATTAATGAAGTGTATAATCGACTTAAAAGATTATTCATAGAAAGCAATATTTATGAAGATGTAAAAGAGTCTTTGGGACAGTGGATGTTTAAAAACATTCTTGTGGGGATAAACGGGAGGTTTGATTTTGGAACTACGTTTACATTACCAGAGTACTACTTTGAAAATGAACTCTTTGATAAGGGTACAAAAGTAGTATTGTATGGTGCAGGGAGAGTTGGTCAAGGATATTTTCAGTTTATTAAAAATACGAAATGTGTAAATCTGGTTGCTTGGGTGGATAAGAATTATCGAAAAGGGGAACTTCAACAGATGGGAGTGGTTTCTATTGAGGATATTGAACATATAGAATATGACTATATTTTAATAGCGACCATTTATGAAAATATGACAAAAGATATAAAATGTGAATTGATGAATATAGGTATTGATGAGAGAAAAATAATATGGCTACAGCCTAAAAGCTATTGAGTTATAAGGGAAAGAGGGTTAATATGTGCAAGTTGTCAATAATTGTACCGGTTTATAATGTTGAGAAATATTTGGCTACATGTTTGGACAGTATTTTAACTCAAAACTTTAATGATTTTGAGGTTATCTGCATAGATGATTTTTCCAAGGATGCCTCTAGATTGATATTAGAACAATATGAAGAAAAGGATGAGCGAATAAAGGTATATTATAACAATATAAATAAAGGTTTGTCTGCAACCCGTAATATGGGAATTTATTATGCGATAGGAGAATATATTTTATTTGTTGATTCTGACGATTATTTGATTGAAGATACTTTGGAATTATTGATTGCTGAAGCCGATAAGTTACGAGTGGAAGTATTATCGTTTGACGCAGAGACGGTTTATGAATTAAAGGGCGGACAGAGATATAATGGCATTAGAGAAAATACATATATAGGGTGTATAAGTGGTGTTGAGTCATTTATAGAGCAATATGATAAAGCAGATTACAAATGTGCGGTTTGGCACTACTTGTATAAAAGAGAGTTCTTATTGAAAAAAAATCTTTTTTTTGTAGAAAATATATATCATGAAGATAATGTGTTTACGTTTTTTATGTATATGTATACTCAAAAGATTGCTTATATGAATAAAACTATATATGTGTATAGGATTAGAGAAAATTCGATTACAACAGATGAAAGTATTTTGGTGAAGAGGGTTAAAGATTTAATTTATATTTATCAATATTCATATAACTGTATGATGGGACTTGGTATTATGGAAAATAAGGCATTGAGTATTCAATTGGAGTATTTACGACGTAATATTGTTAATAGTTTCCATAGATGCAATATGTCTCAGAAACTTGCGTGTAGAGAAATTGAGAACCCGATACAAAAACATATTTTTGACGTTCTTACAAGTTCATATGCAGAGATGGATTTGAGTCAAAATGAAGTTGAAGAATTAAAACGGGCTAAGGAATTATACCTATATGGTGCAGGTGAGTATGCGAGGAGATGGATACATATTTTAGATGAATATAATATAGAGCTAAAAGGTATTCTTGTGACGCATCCGAGTTCTACTAATACAAATTTATATGGATATAAGATTTATGGGGTTAAAGAGATATGTGAGGGGCTAGATAAAAAGATATTAGTGATACTAGCTGTTTCAGAACAATATGTGTCAGAGATAAGAAGAGAGTTAAACAGATTCCCATATGTTGAAGTGTGGGAGAAAGGGATGAATAAATAAAAATATTCTAAAAGAATAAGGGAAGTTGGGGATATACCAAAGAAAGGTGAAGACGAATATGATTCGACAACCAAAGGTGAGTGTGATTATGCCTGTTTACAATTCAGTGAAATATATTAAAGAGGCAATTGATTCTATATTAAATCAAACATTTAAAGATTTTGAACTTATATTGGTAGAAGATTGTTCTAATGATGGTACGAAGGCAATTATAGAGGGATATAAGGATGAAAGAATCAAGATTATTTATAATTTTGAAAACAAAGGGGTTGCGTATTCGAGAAATGAAGCTTTAGAGCATTGTAAAGGTGAGTATGTTGCGATTATGGATCATGATGATATTTCATTACCAACTAGGTTTGAAGAAGAAGTTGATTTTTTGGATAAGAACCCGGATTACGGTGTCGTAGGAGGAAGGGTTCAATTTATTGGAGCCAATGGTGAGTTTATTAAGGGGAGTGGTACTGCGCTTGTGAATCCCCAATATATTAAAGCCAATTTACTCTTTAGAAATGTTTTTTGTAACAGTGAAGTAATGTTTAGAAGGGACTTGGTTAGAGAAAATAACCTATGCTATGATGAGAGTTGCTATGGCATGGAAGATTTCAAATTTTGGATTAAGATGTCTAAAATAACAAAAATGAGCAATATTGATAGTGTTTTTTTGAAGCATAGAATTCATGGAGGGAGTATTACTCAAACTGTGTCAGAAAAGAATACAGTGGAAAGAAGAAGAAAATTTGCTGAATTACAGGAGTATTCTTGGAAGTTAAGTGGCTTGCAAATACCACAGGACATTGCTCAAACGATTCATAAATATGTGGGTGAAAGCGCTGTTGGGATGGTTGTGACGAAAGAGCAAATAGAAGAGTTTTATAATGCGTTGAGGTTCTTTTTGAAGCAGTGTAGGAAATGTGATAATTATGTGGAAATTGAGATATATTGTCGAAGTCTTATGACACAGATTATCGGAAAAGCTGGAGATTTCTGGAAAGATGAAGTTAAAAACCATGAGTAAAATAGTAATTAGCGGGTGCTTTAATGTCTTTTCTATAATGTGACTTAAAGATTGCTGTCCCCATTTTTGAGTATCATGAAAAAGAGAAAAACAAGAACGTAAACTTATAGGCGAGATGAAAACAATGGATGCCTTTATGGAGATAATATGAAAAAAGATATAAATATACTGGTAGTGTTGCATTTGTTTTACATGGATAGTTGGGGGCGAATAAAAGCGTATCTTAATAATCTGTCGAGGTATAAATTTGATTTGATTGTTTCTTATACCAAAGGATATGAAGATAAGAGAGTTTTGGAAGAGATAAGGGAAAGTTACCCCCAAGTCGCTTTTTATGAGTTTGAAAATAGAGGTTTTGATGTGGGGCCTTTTTTTGAATGTTTGCAAAAGGTGGATTTAGATGTTTATGATATTGTGTATAAACTTCATTCGAAAGGGATAAACGAAAAACAAAGATATTGTTATCATCGTCTCTTTTTGAGGGATGATTGGTTTGTATATTTGTACGAAGCTATTTTGGGAAAGAAAAATGTATATAGGGTAATAAAGAAGCTTATGGACGATAATGAAATAGGCTTGGTCGCAGCGAAAAATTTGATTATCGAGGATCCGCCTCATAAAATAAACTTAACTAAAAAGTGGGCAATGGAGATGAAGTATGAGATAGGAGATACATACACGTATGTTGCTGGAACATGTTTTGCAGTAAAAGCAAAGGTCTTAAAAAAAATTCAGAAGTGGAATATCGGAATTGATGCTTTTGAAGAGGTTCGTAGAGGAAAGTTTTCGTATGCTCATGCATTGGAGCGTTTGATTTGTGTTAATATCCTTGAACAAGGATATACATTTTATGGAATTGATGCGTGTAAAATTAGGAGAGTGTTGCGAAAGATACAGTCGTTTTTTGTTAAAAAGAGTAATAGCCATGTTCTGTTGAAAGATAAAAGGGTTCTTATAGATGATGAATTTTTCTATGTATTCTTTGAGGGAAAGTATATTGAACGATATGAAATTGCGCAGGTAAGATTAAAGGATATTCGAAGAGAATGGAAAGGGAAATATTATAGTCTTCAGGAGTGCGCACCATATAAATACCTAGAAGGAGATACAAAACTTTATAATGAGTATTGCAAGGAGAACTCCCAAAAGCATCCATTTGATATGAGTGTAGATAGATTTGATAAATTGATAAATGGATATAAGAATAAAGAGTTCGATTCTAAATATCTTCCTATTGTAAATGAAAATAATCTTGTTTTAGATGGTCAGCATAGATTATGTATTTTGTTGAAGGAATTTGGTCCAGAACATGAAGTGAATGTTTTGAAAGTAAAGTGTAAATGCACTATCCGGATTAATTTGGATAAGAAAGATATTAAGACGTTAAGAAACTTTGCCGTAAATAATAGAATATATATTTATGGTGCAGGTGTGTATGGGGAAAGATATTTAAATGAATTGGAAAAAAGTAATATTCCAATTGAGGGGTTTGTTGTTACAAATAAACAAGAAAATAAAATGTATTTGGGAAAAAAAGTTTTAGGAATAGAGGAGATCAAAGAACGAAATGTAGGATTCGTATTGGCTTTAAATGAGCGAAATAAGAGGGAAGTGATTAAGACTCTAAATGAAAAGAGGTTCGATTTTTATTTTTCGTATGAATAAGGAAGTGCGAGGAAAAAGCTGTACTTGGATAAACTAGGGAAGGAAAAAATATGTGAGAAAACATAGGAGAGAATGGTATGTTGGTAAAAGATATCGAATTGTTAAAAGATATTAGCATTATTTTTGAAAAAGGAATCATTATATATGGAGCGGGTGTATATGGAAGAAAGGCTTTGGATTTATTATGTAATGTTTTTGCAAATGAGGCCAGAGAACGAATAAGAGGGTTTTGTGAAAGTGATAGTAACGCATGGAAACAAAGAATGGGTATAGATTCAATAAAAGGTTTTAAGGTGTTTTCTGTAGAGGAAGTTAAAGAATATTTACAAAATGAAGATTATATGATAATAGTTGCTGCAAAGCCAGAAAATGTTAACGCAATTATTAACGAAAACTTATTAAGTTGTTCTTATTTTTATACGCATGCTGCTTTGCAATGGGCAATTGAGCTGAATATTTATGATAAGAGAATTGATGAGAATTATAGACAAAATTTTATAAGGGGAAAACATATTTATCAAAAAAAGTTTTGGCAGAGATATTTGTGGGGAAGAATGGATGAGATACTACGATATAATCCTGTTATTGTTTGTACGCCAGGAAAGGTGGGATCCTTATCTGTATTTCATAGTATAAAACAATATTGTCCTGCTATACATATTCATGAAGTTTGTGAAACAGATGATTTGAGAATTGCAGATTTAGCAGAAAATAGGAGTATGTTCCAATATTACAAAGCGGCGTTAAAAAAAATTGAGAAAATAAAGATTGTAACGCTAGTGAGAGATCCTATAGCAAGGCAAATATCAAAATATTTTCAACCACTTAGAGTAGAAGAAGCATATATTTATGAAAATGATATTATTAATGATACTGATGAAGGGATTAGAAATGCATTATACAAGGGAATGAAGGATGGAATATATGGAGAGGAGTTTGAGTGGTTTAATAAGCAGATTAAAAGAGTATTTGATTTAGATATTTTTGATTATGACTTTGATAGGGAAAAGGGTTATGCAATTATTAAGGAGAGAAACATTGAGTGTTTGGTTCTTACAATGGAGATGTTAAATCAAAATATTAATGTCATAGGAGAGTTTGTTGGTGTTCCTAATTTGGAGATGGTTCGAACTAATATTGGAAACGAAAAAGCATATGCGTATATTTATAGGGAAGCAAAGGCTAATGTAGACATTCCACAAGATATTCTGGAGTTTTATTATCATGATAATATTGCAATGAATCATTTTTATTCTAGAGAACAAAAAGAAGTATTTGTAAAGACGTGGATGAAATAAGTGTTATAGGATGCTTACTAAAAATCCGTTTATTTTGAATCAAGAAGAAAAAGAGGGACGATGCCAAAGCACCGTCCCTATCTAAGTTATTTGTTGCGTGTAACGATAATAATGTGTTTATGAAGCAGTATATGTTAATTCAACAACTTCACCACCGATTGTAACAGATATTGTATGATCACCAGCGTTACCAATACCGGTTCCGGCTACAGAGGTAGTATTGAAGCTTAAAACACCATCTTCGTAGGTAACATTTCCAGCTGTGATTGCGCCATTCTTAGCCACACCATCAACTGTAAGAGCAGTCAATGTTCCGTCAGGAGCATCAACGAAAGTATAAGATACAGTACCGTCATCGTTTGCTGCCATTACATAATCATCAGTAGTAGGGGTAACAGGTGCAGCTACAGTATTTTCAACTTCATCAGTACTACCAGAAGCCTTAACAAACTTAAACACTGCATTTAAAGTAAGGGTCTGATCATCGGTATAAGCACTCCAATCATACTCCTTTGCAATCGTACCACCGATTGTCATTTCGAGTTTGGAACCGGTGGAATCATCTAAGGTATATGCATAGCCTTCAGTTGCGTTACCGGTATAGTTGTAGGTAGCTTTATCCATCTTAAATTCTGTTGCAGCACCCGCTGCATCAGCTGTTACATTTATAAGAGGAGTGGTGGTATCGGTAGTTGTGATTGTTAAAGCAAGTTGCTTTTCGTCGTCTGCATCGATAGCTGATTTCAAAGCAACAGGAGAAGCAGTATCACTGTCTTCAACGAAGAAATCTGCAGTTAAATATACATCAACAGAACTGAAATTCTTCGCTACCATTGTGCCTTCTGCGACAATTTTACCAGCCTCATCTGAATCATAAGCGCCTGCATCTAAGGATGTTAAGCCCTGAGGGTCAAGAATAAAGCTCATTCCATCAGTGGTGGGAAGCTCTACTTTGTAGATAGTGGTGTTAACATAATTCATATCACCTTCGATTTTTCCTTCTTCAGCCAATACAGTCATAGAAGACATAGCCATAACAGATGCTGCTAAGAGTGCAATAAGTTTTTTGTGTTTCATAAAAATTCCTCCTTGAAATGTGTTTTGTTTAATCAGTGTCCATACTGATTATTCAACATAAATGGTAAGTGCGATGGATACTGTACTGAGTTCATTCTCGTCATCATCCACCAGGTGATACACCAGAAGCGTTTCATATGTTCCCGGTTCCAATTCTTTGTCGAGAGTGATTTCGTTCATCTCAGCACCTACTGGTATGTAGGGTGAAGAATAAATCAGCTCCTGAGTGTCGAACAGAAATAGGTCGAAATAAACCGTTCTCGTGTTTGCTACATCATTGGCCACGTAGGCATCCTTGGATGTTTGCCCTTTGAAATGCCAATCTATAGACATTGATGTTACATAAGAGGTATCGGGTACCGGAGTGGCTTCCGCCCGCTGTTTACGAATCTCCTCCGCATTGTCTTCTGTAACAACAGTACCACGTCCGCCATTGGGGCTAGGCTCTATCACTGTTGTCTTTGGTTTGGTCAATAATACGATGACCAAACCGATTAGTACGATAACGACTAATAAAAGAACAATCAGCAATATCATAAGCTTGTTAGAACGTCCCTGGGGTTGTGGCGTTGAGAAGTTTGTCTCATCAGACATCGGCAATCCCTCCTTCCTAACGATACGCTGTACTTAAGTACCATAATGTTGTTATCTATTATATCGGTTTTTCCTTAGAAAAGTTTAGGAGTATTATTGAACAAAATATACGGTATTTTGAAGAGGGATATTTGGTTATTTTGACCATGAATGAGGTGAAAAATACCCCGCAGGTTATGAAAACTTACGAGGTACTGTACGAGTTAATATTTAGTTTTGATACTCTGGTTCAAGGGAAAGAAACTCTTCCTCAGAGATATTTAACTGTTCACAGGCTTGAGATAGGGTGATAATGCCGCTTTGGAACAGTGAGGAAATGGCCTGTCGCCTGCCGCGTTCAATGCCTAATGAAATACCTTGGGATATACCTTTCGTAATGCCCCTTTGCTCAATGGTATCATAATAGTAACACAATTTAGTCAACTCTCCTTCCTTGGTTTTTGCTTTGATAGCGTAAGTAAGTTCCCTGTAACGGGTATCCTTTGTAAATACAGTCAAGAAATCTAAAAAGGCTTCAATGTGGGAAACGGTATCTTCTGAGTTAAAGAATTCATCCGCAGAAAGTCCTAGTCGTTTATATTTAAAGAATCGTGCTATCAGTCTGAAATCGCTGGTAAAGCTTTCGATGGTGTCATCATCGAGATAGGCGATATCGTATACCATAATATGGTAATTAGATACGACGTCCTTGAGCTCATCCGGTAGCTTCAAAAGTTCATGTATACTTTTGGCATTGCTCCATTTTTTGTCTGTAAAGTTTAGGACGATGGTAATAACAGGGATAAGCTTTCTTTTGTTTGAAATCATTTCCCGGTAAGCGGTGTAATCATAGCCCATGATACGAATGGGCATATATTTATCCTGACTTGCTTGATTTTCAATGCCGATAGATAAAATTTGGAAACTATTTTCCATATACATTTTTAAGATGTCCCTACGCTGTTCCAGAGAGTTTTCTGTTGCAGCCTTGCAAATGGATTCCGTTGAACTGGGATAAAGCTGGTCTTCCTTTAGGAATTTTTTCTTGAAAATCAATGTATTGAAGATATCAGCGAAAACATCATTAAAATCTTCTAAAATCTTTTCTGCTTTATCTTTATCGGACATGCTTGTTTTTCCTCCTTGGTGCTGAAATTATAATCGGAGAAGTATAACAAATCTGCCCTTATGCATTGATTTTATATCATGATGATAAGCTATTTTACAGGAAAAAGCAATACAAGAAAACAAAATAATATAATATAAAAAACAAAAGGGTATACTTCTCGGCTTTTTTTGAAAGTAATTTGAATAGTAGAATTGAAAAAACGAAATAAAGAAAACATCACGGCGGGAGTGCCATGGTGTCAGAAATATCTTACTACTTGTGTAGAAATTTAAAATTAGTATAACATATTTTGTTTACGTGTCAAGTGAAAATAAATGGTTGCATGAATATGATAAAAAACTATAGAAAAAGGTGAAAATATCCGATAAAATATGTGAGGTTGTTTTTATGAAGGTAGGTGCAGAATGAAGAAGTTTAGATATATATTATGTATGTTAATTATAGGAGCGCTATGTATGCCCATGACAGCCCAGGCTTTAAGCGTGTCCTCCGGTGATGCCGGAGCAACGGTAAGTGCAGGGGATGCAGAGGAAGGTGCGGATATCATAAAGGTAGTTTTACCTACGGAGTTCGCGGTGCTGATGTATGAGGAAGCCGGAGGTAATGGCATACATCTGGAAAGTCAGGATATCCTCTTTATTAATAAGAGTGAGTTTCCGGTGAATGTGAAGATTAAGGATATCTCTTATGAGGTGACCGCAAAAGCATCGAGAACAGTAAATAATAATGGACTCAATCTATTGGTGAAGGAATATCAAAAGGATGAACGTGTGGTGCCATATGTGGCAGGGGCTTTTGCGCCCTTTGATATTTCTTTGGGGGGAGCGAGAGCGGGGACTAATGCAGATGCGTTGATCAAAGCAGCAGAGGGATGGAATCCTATTGGTTTGGTAGAAAGCGCAGACTATGGCATACTTAGACTGGAAGGTTCTATTGATAATGTGAATCTGAGGGAAGAGGATGTGAAAGTTGGCATTGTATTTGAACTTGAGAAAGCACAGTAAGGAGAAATAGAAAATAATGGCAGATAACTATACCCACTTAGATGCCCTGGAAGCAGAGGCAATCTACATAATACGAGAGGTGGCAGCAGAGTGCGAGAAGCCGGTAATGCTCTACTCCATCGGCAAGGACAGCTCGGTAATGCTGCACCTGGCTATGAAGGCATTTTATCCGGAGAAGCCACCATTTCCATTTATGCATATTGATACCACATGGAAGTTCCATGAGATGATAGAGTTCCGTGACCGTATGGCCCGGGAGAAGGGTATCGAGATGCTGGTGTATACCAACGAGGAAGCAGTGGCACAGGGAATCAATCCCTTTGACCATGGTTCCGCGTACACGGACATCATGAAGACCCAGGCGCTGAAGCAGGCCTTGGACAAGTATGGCTTTACTGCGGCTTTTGGTGGCGGCAGACGTGACGAGGAGAAATCCAGAGCGAAGGAGAGAATCTTTTCCTTCCGAAATGCCTCTCATGCGTGGGACCCCAAGAATCAGAGACCGGAGATGTGGAAGCAGTACAATACCCAGATAAATAAAGGGGAAAGTATGCGCGTGTTCCCTATTTCCAACTGGACGGAGAAGGATATCTGGCAGTACATTGCCAGAGAGAAGATAGATATCGTACCCTTGTATTTTGCCAAGGAGAGACCGGTGGTATATCGTGATGGCAATATCATCATGGTGGATGATGACAGATTACGCCTCCTTCCGGGAGAGAAGGTAGAGTATAAGAGTGTGCGTTTTAGAACGCTTGGCTGTTACCCACTTACCGGTGGTGTGGAATCCACTGCGGATACACTGGAGGCCATTGTGGAGGAAACGCTGGGCGCCGTGAATTCGGAGCGAACCAGCCGGGTAATTGACCACGAGGCAGCCGGCAGTATGGAAAGACGTAAGAGGGAGGGCTATTTCTAACATGAACAGTTTACTGAAATTTATCACCTGTGGAAGTGTGGATGATGGAAAGTCTACCCTGATTGGACATATGCTTTATGATGCCAAGCTCCTCTTTGCGGACCAGGAACGTGCGCTGGAGCTGGATAGCAAGGTGGGCAGCAGGGAAGGTCAGATTGATTATTCCCTTCTTTTGGATGGCTTGATGGCGGAGCGTGAGCAGGGTATCACCATCGATGTGGCGTACCGCTATTTTACCACGGAGCTAAGAAGCTTTATTGTGGCAGATACCCCGGGACATGAGGAGTACACCCGAAACATGGCGGTGGGTGCTTCCTTTGCAGATTTGGCGGTGATTTTGGTGGATGCTACCAAAGGAATTTTGGTGCAGACAAGGCGCCATGCCAGAATCTGTGCGCTGATGGGTATCCGTCATTTTGTGTTTGCCGTGAATAAGATGGATTTAATCCAGTTTAATGAAAAGGCATATATCAAGATTGAGAAGGATATTAAGAAGCTGGCCATTGATCTTGATTTGCAGCATGTGGAGGTAATCCCTGTATCCGCTACGGAAGGGGACAATGTG
The DNA here is from genome assembly GCA_017461775.1 of Lachnospiraceae bacterium. Taxonomy (GTDB): domain Bacteria; phylum Bacillota; class Clostridia; order Lachnospirales; family Lachnospiraceae; genus Acetatifactor. The sequence continues at coordinate 15,755 of JAFTXD010000116.1, read as the reverse complement.
ACTTTGAAGTCCACGAATATGCCCTGGTATCAGAGAAAGACGCTGCTTCAGTATTTGGAGACGGTGAACGTTGAGAGCAGTGAGGAAGAGGCGGGCTTTGTAATGCCTGTGCAGAGAGTGTGCAGACCGAATCATACCTTCCGAGGCTTCCAGGGACAGATTGAGTCCGGCAGTGTGGCAGTGGGGGATGAAATCACGGTACTTCCCAGTGGGGAGAAGGCTGTGGTGCAGACGGTTCTCATGACGGATAAGAATGTATCCGAGGCTCATAAAGGCAATCCGGTGACCATTCAGCTGAATCGTGAGATTGATGTATCCAGAGGCTGTGTGCTTGTGAAGGATGCAGGGCTGATTGTCAGCAATATGTTTACCGCATCCATTTTATGGATGGATGATGCGGAACTGGTTCGTGGTAAGAATTTTATTGCCAAGATTGGAACCAAGAGTATTCCGGCTACGATTATGGATATTAAGTATAAGATTGACATTAATTCCGGGGAGCAGCTTGCGGCTACAAAGCTGTATAAGAATGAGATTGCAGTGTGTGATATCGCTTTGTCGGAAGAAGTTGTTTACGATACCTTTAAGTCCCATAAGGGCTTGGGGGCTTTCATATTGATTGACAGGGTGTCTCATATGACCTCTGCTTGTGGCGTGGTTGAGCATTCCTTAAGAAGGTCGGAGAACTTAACCTGGCAGGAGATGGATATCACCCGGGATGTCCGTGCGGCGAAGATGGGGCAGAAGCCTTTAACGCTGTGGTTTACAGGCTTGTCCGGCTCAGGAAAGTCCACCTTGGCTAATGAGCTGGAGAAGGCGTTAAGCCTACGCGGGAAATATACTATGCTACTGGATGGCGATAATGTGCGCATGGGACTGAATAGTAATCTGGGCTTTGACGAGGAAGACCGTATCGAGAATATCCGTAGAATTGCAGAGGTTTCCAAGCTGATGAACGATGCCGGATTAATCGTGCTGACCTCCTTTATTTCCCCTTACCAAAGTGACAGGGAGAGAGCAAAGGATATCATCGGCAGGGATAATTTCGTGGAAATCTATGTCAGCACCCCTCTGGAAGAGTGTGAGAGACGAGATGTGAAGGGCTTGTATAAAAAGGCAAGAGCCGGCAAGATTCCGAATTTTACGGGAATATCCAGTCCCTATGAACCACCCGTAAGTGCGGATGTGGTGATAGATACCAGCAAACAGACGCTGGAAGAAGCGGTAAGTATGTTGCTGGAGAAATTGGAAAGCTATCTATAGGAGAACGATAAAATATATGAGTAAGAAACCAGATGGGGCATTGAGAAGCCTGTTGGCTGCGGTATTAAAAATCGGGCTTATCGGCTTTGGCGGGGGAAGTGCTTTGATTCCGGTGATTCATAAGAATTTGGTGGAAGATAAAAAGCTGGTTACCTCTGAGGAATATGAGGAGGATGTGATGATTGCCAGTGTTACACCCGGGGCATTGCCGGTGGAGATATCGGGATGCATCGGAAAACGTATTGCTGGCTGGAAGGGTATGCTACTGGGGGCGGCCGGGATGGCCCTCCCCGGTGTTTTTTTGACAGTTTTGCTCTTGTCCTTTATCTCTTATGTGGATGAGGAGGTGCTTCGGCAGATTCAGTATTTTGCTGTGGGAATCACCGCTTTTATTGCTTGTCTTCTGACGGACTATGTGAAAGGCACGGTAAAAAAAACGCATATAAAAGAGCAAAAGTGGCAGAACCTGTTGATTATTCTGTTGGTTTTTGTCCTGACCTGTGGAAAAAATGTATTCCGCATCTTTGGAATAGCGGGAAAGCCCTTGGTTTCCCTGTCCAATATACAGATTTTTGGCGTGGCTTTTCTGGTATTGATTATAGTGCATTTGGTGCAGTGGTTTGGAAAGCTTTTGCGAAAGTCCGGAGCGGAGTCGGAGGAGAAGGGATGCAGAGGTAGTTTCTTTTCGGAAGAAAATCTGGGGCAGATGAAAAGGGAATTGACCGCACTTATTGTTGTACTGATAGTTACCGGCACATTTGCTTTTCTGGTAACTAATCAATCCTTAGCATATTTGTGGAATGGATTTTTGTCTTCTGTCATGTCCTTTGGCGGAGGAGATGCCTATCTGACGGTTGCAGAGGGACTGTTCGTAGAGACTACCTTGATTTCAGAGGATGCATATTATGGGCAGCTGGTACCCCTTGTTAACGTTTTGCCCGGCTCCATTTTATGTAAGACGCTGAGTGGAATTGGATTTTATCTGGGTTTTCGGCAGGCAGGAAGTCTTTGGGCTGGTTATGTGGTAGCGTTGGCAGGGTTTGCATGTAGTATTTTTGGCTCCTGTGGCGTGGTTTCCATCGCCGGCTGTTTTTATAAGAGCTTTGAAGATTTAGCAGTGTTTCGCAGCATCAGACGCTGGATTCGCCCTATTGTGGCAGGACTTATGTTGAATGTGATTTTGTCACTGGTGTATCAGAACTGTAAAATGGGGATGCTGCCGGTGATTTTGATGGTAGGAATCTATGTTCTGGATACCTTTTTATACCAATATAAGAAAGTCGGTAATGGGAAAATTGCGTTACTATCCATTGCATTGTCTGTGGTGATTTGCAATATTGCTATGATGTTTTAGGAGATATTATGTGGGAAAAAGAGCTGGAAGTGTGTAAAGTGGCAGCTGTAGAAGCTGGCAGGGCTATTTTGGAGATTTATAATGATGCCAAGGATATGCAGGTTGAGTATAAGGAAGGAAACATGCCTCTGACAGTGGCGGATAAGGCGGCCAATGCGGTGATTGTAAGCTGTCTGCGGGAGCAATTTCCGTCCTATGCAATTTTGTCAGAAGAGGAAAAGGATCATCTGAGTAGGCTGGAGAATGACTTATGCTTTGTGGTGGATCCTCTGGATGGAACCAAGGAGTTTATCAAGCGAAACGGGCAGTTTACAGTGAATATTGCCTTGGCATATCAGCACCGCGTGGTGATGGGAGTAATCTATGTACCTGTTACCGGTGAATTGTATTATGGGGCTCAGGGAATGGGGGCCTTCAGGCAGTGCGGTGTTGAGACACCGGTGCGCTTGCGGGTATCTGATAATGTGGATGTGTCATCATTACGGGTGGTATTGAGTAATTCCCATGGTTGTACCCAGATGGAGGAGCTTCTGGAGAAATATCACCTGACCAATTTTGTAAAGGTGGGCAGTTCCTTAAAAGGCTGCATGATAGCAAGTGGAGAGGCGGATGTATATTTCCGGCATAATCCGACCATGGAATGGGATACCGCAGCGATGCAGTGCATCGTGGAAGAGGCTGGCGGAATTTTTCGGCAGATGGACGGCTCAGAGATGCTTTATAATCGGGAGAATAGCCTGAATGATAAAGGGTTTTATGCCATTAATTGCGAAGAGAATTGTTTGGTGTAAAAAAGAGAAGTTAACACCTCGTGGGAATGAATTTTGGTCCTGCGAGGTGTTTTTCGTTAATCAATTTTTACAAAACTATATTGTTAATAGCAATGCCTGGATGACGGAAGGTTTTGCGAGTTTTCTTCCCTAAGGTGACAGGAGAGACGCGAATTTATTTTTTGCTGTCACATAGCATTCGTCTGGACTGGTTTCCCAGCCACAAGCTATCTGATGCCATTCGGAATCAAATTTGAGTATACACCAAAAAAAGGGTTTTTCGGCATTGTCATGTGGGTGCGGAGATAGATAGATTTTTATGGAATATTCTGAATTCATTTACAAATATAGTTCCTTTTTGTATAATTAATATATTGCTTTATAGATACTATTATATGTGATTATGTGGAGGATTATACTATGTTAACACCGGAGATAAGGGACGATTTGGATAAAATTGTAGCGGCAGGATTGCGTCAAGGCGGTGTAATAAATGATATTACAGTTTTCAATTTTTATGCCGGGCTCCGGGCGAAAGAGAAGACGGAGGAGATCCATAGCGCAATTTTTAGCTATTTAGAAGAAAATGGTGTTTTGGTTGTAAATGATGGAGTAGAGATAGAGGGAGGGGAGAACGGTGAGAGTATTTCGGAAATCAGACCGTTTGACCCTAGCAAAATTGATATTGAGATGAAGACTATGGAGCTGTCTTCGATAATAAAACGAATTTATCATAAAGAAGTTAATTTGAATACAGATTTTCAGCGAAAAGCGGGATTGTGGTCAGACCAGAAGAAGAGCCAGCTGATTGAGTCTATTTTGCTTAGAATTCCATTGCCGGCATTTTATTTTGATGGTGGAGATAGTGATAACTGGCTTATTATCGATGGCTTACAGCGAATTACAGCATTAAAGGAATTTGTGGTAGACCAGACGTTGGTTCTGAGTGGCTTGGAGTTTTTTAAAGATTTAGAGGGGCTGGGGTTCTCGGAGTTACCAAGAACTTTTACAAGAAGAATAGAAGAAACCAATATTATAGCATATATTGTGAAGTCGGGAACACCTTCGAATGTAAAATATAACATTTTTAAACGAATTAATACGGGAGGGTTAGAGCTTACTCCTCAAGAGATTCGCCATGCATTATATCAAGGAAAAGCCACGAATATATGTAAAATGCTTGCGGAAAAAGCAGAATTTAAAGAGGCCACGACGTATAGCCTTAGGAGTGACCGAATGCAGGATAGGGAGTTTGTACTTCGATTTGTAGCAGTATGTTATTATGGTATTGATAAGTATGACGGAATTCCGGATAATTATTTGAATGGTGCTATGGATTTCTTGAATCAGAAGGATTCGGTTGATGAGAAGGAGTTAGAAAAAGCTTTTGGGCGTGTGATGGTTTTCGCAGAGCAAATAATGGGGAGGTATGCCTTTAGAAAGCTTGGAGTAGATGGTATGCGTAGACCTATTAATAAAGCGATTTATGAGGCGTGGTGCAGAAGCTTGCATATACTTAGTGATGAGGATGCGAAGATTTTGATTGACAAAAAAGAAAAAGTCTATAAGAAATTTATGGATTTATGTGATAGTTATTCTTTTTTGGGCGAATTGAAAGCCAGTGACAAAAAATCGTTTGGTGCACGTTTTATGCGGGTGCAACAAATGATGGAGGGTATTATTAATGATTACAAAGATGAGTGTAAAGAATTTTAAATGCTTTAAAGAGGAAGAGTTAGAGCTTTCCTATTTAAACCTATTTTCAGGCGTGAATAGTATGGGAAAATCCACAATGATCCAGGCGCTTTTACTCTTACGACAGGCATATGAGCAAAATGCTTTAGACAAAGGTATTTATCTGAATGGAAAGTATACGAGCATTGGTGTTGGTAAGGATTTACTTTATGTAGGAGCTGAAGAGAATTATATTGTGATTTCCCTTCAGTCAGAAGAGGGGACGTACGATAAGGCTTACTATTACGAGCGTGATGCGGATTTCCTGCAGGAGCTGTTTGCGAATGAAACAAATGTTTTGTGTGGAATGAATATATTTGATACTGGTTTTACCTATGTTGCTGCAGACAGGCAAGGGCCACAGAGTAGTTATCAGAAGTCCTACTATGAAGTATGGGAGCAAAAGCAAATTGGCAGTCATGGAGAATATGCGGTACATTATTTGAAAGAACATGAACTGGATGATGTTGATAATGAAATGGTTTTGTACGAGGGGGAAACGAATCATCGTATTACCAGGCAGGTGGAATGCTGGATGAGCGAAATTACGCCGGGAGTGGCTTTTAGAACGGAGGACTATGGGCATAGTAATCGGGTTGGCTTGACTGTCCGTCAGCATGGCACATTCACTGCGGAATATTTTTCAGTACAAAATGTAGGGTTTGGAATTTCGTATGTTCTTCCGGTTATTTTGGCTTTGGTAAAAGCAAAGCCGGGAGAGCTTTTGATATTGGAAAATCCAGAGGCACATTTGCATCCCAAAGGACAGCGTAAAATGGGGGAATTAATTGCTAGAGCTGCACAAGGTGGTGTACAGATAATTTTAGAGACTCATAGTGATCATGTCTTAAACGGGATTCGATTATGTGCTAAGCAAGGTACTCTGGAATCGGATAAAGTGCGATTGTTCTATTTTGAAAGGAGAGTAAAAATAGAGAATGGAGAAGAGATAGTATTTCCGGTAGTCGAGAAGCCGGTTTTACAGAAGGATGGTCGGTTGAGTTTTTGGCCGGATGGTTTCTTTGATGAGTGGGATAAGGCGATAGATGAGATGTTTTAGGGGGAGTTATAATGCAGTTAGTGGTCAATGATTTGTCGACAAAATTTCCATGTAAGAGTGAACATGAGGCACAGGAGATTATGGAAAAATTCATTGAGACGTATTATCTGGTAAAGAGCGTGCTTCATGACAATAGTATTTTTCTGGATAAACATTATAACACTTTTGAATTGGCGCCTGGTTATAGATTTGAACAATGGTTGAATGATAGGCGGATTGATATTGAATTGAAGAGAAAATTTAGGCGAGTTCTTAATCAATCAATTACCTTTGATTCAGAAGCTTTTGAAAAGGATTATCAGTGGAGGACGGACGCGGAGTTTGTATATGGAGAGTTGGTGTCAAAAAGCTGTCAGCTTGCTTATGAAATAGAAGGTGTACTAATTAGCTTTTTGATGGCTGAACACTGGAGAAATCCGGTTGTAAACGGGATTTATACATATTTGACTGCAGATGAAGAGTTAGTTTCGGAAAAAGTGGATATTCCTAATGTGTCCTGTGCTGAGAATGCAAAGTTTTTTATTACGCAACAGGAAGAGATTCTTGCATTGCAGCGGAAGGAAGGCATTCATTCGGGAATGGATATATTTCTTTGTAAGGATGAGGTGTTTCCAAATCTTGTTTTTTGCGACAATGTGATAAAGCAGCTAAAGACAGAAATCGGTAGTGCAGAAGCAGGACAGGTTTATCGGAGGCTGAAGGAGATACAAATGGTAGCAAAAGATATGCAGGGTGGATTTGATTTTGGAAAATTAACACATGCAACGCCAGAGTCGTTGGCAACATTAAAAAGATATGCCAATGAGCATACTTTTTTATTGCCAAATGGAAATGTACAATTATTTTCATGGCATGTGAGATTTACTGGTGCATATGCGGGGAGGATTTTCTTTGAACCTGTTCCTAAAGAGGCAAAAGTGTATATAGGTCATATAGGAGAGAAATTGCCGACTGTGTTGTATCATTAGGGAAGTACTATAACATGGTTTATTTAGAAAATGGGCATACAAAAGGCAATTCCTAATTAACATAGGCGTTGCCTTTTTCCTATTGTCCCCCTAACCCTATTCTGCCTTATCGGAATCCGAAGGAGATTAATGGTGTACAGGAGATATCGGTAGAATTGCAGCGGGGAATACTGCTATTGTGAAGCCCAGCGCTTATTCTCCGGCAACAAGTGCTGTGATGGAGAAAATGGTGAGTGAGTGTTTTGACAAGGATTATGTAGCCGTTGTTACGGGCGGCAGGAAAGAAAATGCAGCCCTTTTGGAGAAGAAATTTGATTTTGTGTTCTTTACCGGAAGTCAGAATGTGGGCAAGGAAGTGCTTCGCCATACAGCGGAGACCTTGACGCCGGCAGTGCTGGAGTTGGGTGGCAAGAGCCCTTGCATTGTGGATGATACGGCGAAGTTAAAGCTTGCTGCCAAGCGTATCGTATTTGGTAAGTTTATTAATTGTGGACAGACCTGTGTGGCACCGGATTTTATCCTTTGTCAGAAGAGTGTAAAGGATGAATTTATCAGCGGACTGAAGGCGGAGATTCTGCAACAGTATGGAGAAAATCCTTTAGAGAATCCGGACTTTGGGAAAATTATTAATGAGAAGCATTTTGAAAGATTGTGCGGTCTGATGGATAAAAATAAAGTGGTGTGGGGCGGTGGATTTAATCGGCATACCAATCAGATTGCTCCCACCATCATGGACAATGTATCCTGGGAGGATGCGGTGATGCAGGAAGAAATCTTTGGACCAATCTTACCAGTACTTACCTATGATTCCTTTGAAGAGGTGTTTGGGATGCTGGCAGACAAACCAAAGCCTTTGGCGCTGTATCTGTTTTCGGAGGACAAGGGGCATGTGGAGCAGGTAACAAGCCGTCTGCGTTACGGTGGTGGCTGCATCAATGATGTGATTATCCATCTGGCCACCAGCGAGATGGGATTCGGTGGCGTGGGTGAGAGCGGTATGGGAAGCTATCACGGAAAGGAAGGCTTTGATGCTTTTTCCCACACCAAGAGTATTGTGGATAAGAAAACCTGGATGGATCTGCCCATGCGTTATCAGTCATACAATCGGGGATTATATGGTAAGTTGCTTCGTATGTTCTTACGATAGATAGTTTAGTAGAGATAAAGAGGATTTATGAAAATGGAAGACACAAAAGTTAAGAAACCGCTTTGGAAGAGAATTTTAAAGGGAATTTTACTAGTAATAGTTGTTGTAATCGTTGTAATAGTGGTTGCAGTATATGCTTTGTGGCACAATGAAATTGGCACAATTCTCAGTATGAAGGAAATCAGAGAACGTAACGATGTCCATCTGGACGGTTCTGTATACATCATGGAGGTGAAAGGTGGCTTTTATCTGGATAAGTTTGTGGAGCAGGGCGGAGTATCCAGTGATAAGGAATTGATTAACTTTATCACCTCAAACATTACGAAGGGGCTGATAAAGATGAATACTGGGGAAACGGATATCGGTTGTGCGTCTTTTACAGCAACGACAGAGGATGGGGATGCGTTGTTTGGCAGAAACTATGATTTTGCAAAGACCAATACCTGTATCGTATTTGTAGAGGCAAACGAGGGCAGACATGCATCCATTTCCACGGCGGATTTGCAGTTCCTTGGCATTGACAAGGAGGCCGGTGTAAATGGGATTATGGACAAAATCACTTGTCTTGCGGCACCCTTTGTGCCTTTGGATGGTGTAAATGATGCGGGGGTGAGCTGTGGTATCTATATGTCTTATCAAGGGTTGAATACGGTGGCGACAAACCAGAATACGGACAAGCCAGATATGACGTCCACCACTCTTTTACGTATGATTCTGGATTACGCGGATAGTGTGGAAGAAGCGGTGGAAATCGCGGAGAGCTATGATTTGCATGATTCTGCAAATACTTCATATCACTATATGGTTGCAGATTCTACCGGTAAGAGTGCAATCTTAGAATGGGTTGGAAGTGGTGATATTGTGGATAACGATGGCAGTGCCAGAAAGCTGGTGGTGACCTACAATGATGCGGATGCAAATATCGGTGAAGCAGAGGCTGCTGCGGATTATCAATGGGTTACCAACTTTATCATTCAGCCGGATTATTATGACTCCGTACATGAGAAGAAGGGATATGACCGTTATGAACGGATTTATGAAGAGCTGAGCAAAACGGAAGGTATCGTTGCAGATGAATGGGCAGCTATGGACATCCTGCGTCAGGTGGGAAGACGCACCTGGAACAACGATGATGGGAATGGTTGTACGGTTCATAGCGCAGTGTATAATCTGACAGATAGGTCCGTGCTATGGATTTCCAATGAGAATTTTGAGGATGAAACGGCAATCTTTGAGTTTTCGCTGGACTGAGAACGTGAACGTAGTAACACCTCGTGGGATTTGAATCCACGAGGTGTTTTTGCGCTAATCAATATTTAATTTTGATACTCCGGCTCCAGTGCCAGAAATTCTTCCTCGGAAAGCTCCAGACGTCTGCAGGCTTGAGGTAGAGTGAGAACACCATCGTGATATAGTGAAAAAATGGTTTGCCGTTGACCTTGGGTAATACCTTGAGTAATACCTTGAGTAATACCTTGAGTAATACCTTGACTAATACCTTGTGCTAAGCCTTCGGCAATGACTTTCTCTCTGAATTCCTCCATAACAGTACTCATTTCTTGAAATCCCTCCTGTCCTTCTTTGAACTGGCGTTTCCTACGTGATGTGGCAGGGAACTGTTTTTCGTTATAGGCATTGTCCTTCGTGAAAATGTCCATAAGCTCTGCTGTGGGAGAGCCGTCTTTGTTTCGTGCATTAACATAGATTTCATAAAAACCATTGTCCACAATATCGCCTGTTTCACGGAGAATGCGGTCTACGTGGTAAGTGGTTTTGCCCTTACCAAAGAAATCATTGGCACTGATATAGATGGCATACAAAGTGGGAACATCTTTAAAGTTGCTTCCTGGGTCTGTGATATTGGCGGTAACACAGGATGAATTGTAGCGGACACGCCGTTGGTGGTCATCTTTATCAGATTTTTGCACTTCCACTGTGATGTGATTGCCTAAACGGTCGATGCATCTTGCGTCTAAAATTACAGAACGGCCTTGTAGATTATGTACGGAGTCTTGGTCCTTGAGCTCCAAAATCTGTAAATCAGGGTCGTTTAGTATAACTCGAATAATTTCCTGACAGAAATCCATATCTTCAGCCATTTTCTTGAAAAGCGCATCGTCAATGGGGTTCAGTTTCCTGGCCCATGCTGCATACTCTTCGCAATTCATGTAGTCCTCCTTTTGTAAATCGTGTTTATACAAAAAGAAAATAGATATGTTATCTCCATAGTTCATTCGCAATTAATTTAACGGTATTATTATAGCATGTATGGTAATGGTATGCAAGGCATGAGTATAATAATAGTTATATTTTTATTCTGCCTGAAACATCCCCCACCCGGGTGAAAATTGCGAAAACAGCATAAAGAGTATTAACATTATCATGGTGCATATTTTCAGTGGGATTTCATACTTTTGAAGTTTGCAGTTTTGTGTCCGGCTATATGCAGTGCGGAGTCCAAAGAGGACGGCAAGGTAGAAGAGGAGGACATCAATCCAGGTGATGTTGCGCCCCAGAATGCCACTATAAGTATAATAAGTCACGGGAATGAACCATGTACCGGAAAGGAGCCCTATCAGAAGTGCCGGGACCAGTGCGGGATAATGGGTTTGCAGAATATTAAAATAGGACATAATGACAGTAAAGAGAAGCATGGGGAAAAAGAATAATTTCATATGCTCCCATATGGATTCGTTAACCGGGCTGAAAAGTCCGACGATTGGATTAGCACCCATCCACTTATACAAAAAGTGAAGAAGCGTTCCGAATACACTGATAAAAACAAATCCTATGGTAAAACATTTTCGCAATTCTTTTTTCAACTGTCTGCTCCTTGCTATCATCATGTCCTATCTTAGAATGTGCAGCAAGTAGGAAAAATATGCTGTTAATTATTGTCAGCTTTCCAGGTTTTTAAAATTTTGATGATCTTCTTCTGCTCTTCGGTGGTATAACCGTGGAATACATGGAGAAGCTCCTTGTCCAGCTTCTGGCTGTCGGAATCATCTTCGCGCTCTGTCATAAGGCTGTCAACGGATACATTGCACATCTGTGCATAGTATGCGAGCATTCTTAAATTCAGCTTTGCACGGCTGTTTTCTACGTTGCTGACAAAGGATACGGTACATCCAAGACCGTCAGCTACCTGCTTCTGGGAAATTTTGTTGCGGATACGCTCTGCCTTCATTCGGCGGGCGATAATGCTGTAATCTAATTCTGACATTTAAGTAACCTCCTACTGTATATGAATACATATAGTATAATATAGAAAAGTGGGATTGTAAACCCTATTGCCTATTGAAATTATTTGCGAAATATCGTACGATTGTATTTGTTCGGAAAACGAACAGGGGATTTATGGAAGGGACAAGAGGAGTATAAATTAATGAACATGACAAAAGCAGAAATTTTAAAAAGAGAAATTCTTCGCCAGTACCGTAGTGTTCGTCAGTTTGCTATCGAGATGAATATCCCATATAGTACACTGGTGACAGCACTGGAGCGTGGTATTGAAGGAATGGCTTATGGTACGGTTATCAAAATGTGCGATAAGCTCAGCTTAAATCCGGTGGATTTTACATCTCTGGAAAGAGATGCTTCCCTGGGAGCGCAGCTTCTGGAGAATCGTGTAATGCAGTATTATATGAAGCTGAATCAGACCGGTAGGGACAAGGTTTTGGAACTGATGGATGACTTTGTACAGATTGAGAAGTACAAGGCGAAGGCAAAAAAGAATAAGGTAGATTAAATGAAGTATGATTATCTGGTGGTAGGCAGCGGACTGTTTGGTGCGGTGTTTGCCCATGAAATGAAGAAGGCCGGGAAGAGCTGCCTTGTAATCGACAAGCGGGATCATATCGCAGGCAATATTTATACCCGTCAGGAGAGGGGGATTCAGGTACATAAGTATGGTGCCCATATTTTCCATACCTCCAATAAAAGGATTTGGGATTATGTAAACCAGTTTGCAGAGTTTAACCATTATGTGAACAGTCCGGTGGTCATTTACAAGGATGAGCTTTACAATATGCCCTTTAATATGAATACCTTCAGCAAAATGTGGGGGATTAAGACTCCGGCGGAGGCGAAGGCGAAGATTGAAGAGCAGAGCCGGGCGGAGCGTGTGGAGAATCCCCAGAACGTGGAGGAGCAGGCAATCAATCTGGTAGGGCGTGATATCTACGAGAAGCTGGTGAAGGGCTATACGGAGAAGCAGTGGGGCAGAAGTGCCAGAGAGCTTCCGGCATTTATTATCCGCCGTCTTCCGGTGCGTTTTACCTATGATAATAATTATTTTACGGACCCCTATCAGGGAATTCCTAAGGGTGGATACACGCAGATTGTGGAAAGGCTTTTAGAGGGCATTGAGGTGCGTCTGGGCATTACCTATCGTGAGTTTTTGAAAAACAGTGAGGATACCTTTGGAAAGGTGCTCTATACCGGTATGATTGATGAGTTCTTTGATTATAAGCTGGGGGAACTGCAGTATCGTTCCCTGCGCTTTGAAGAGGATCTTTTGGAAGGGGAGAGTAACTTCCAGGGAAATGCGGTGGTGAATTACACGGAGCGGGAGGTTCCTTATACCCGTATTATTGAGCATAAGCATTTTGAGTTTGATACTACCTCAGAGGATACCATCATCACCAGAGAGTATCCGGCAGTGTGGGAGAAGGGGGATGAGCCCTATTATCCCATCAATGATGAGCGGAATGGAAAGCTGTTTGCAGAGTATCAGAAGTTGGCAGAGGCGGAGCCGGGGGTACTTTTCGGTGGACGTCTGGGACAGTATAAGTACTATGATATGGATAAGGTAATTGAAGCGGCGCTTCAGATGGCAGAAAAAGAGCTTCTTGGTCAGTAGACCAAGAAGCTTTTATAGTTTGCTTATTAACAATAGAAATTAAACATCATACCGCTGTAAGCACTGGTGACATAAGGATTGGGGAAGTTACGCCCCGGATTCTTGTAGGCAACCACTGTCTGCTCCACGTAGTTCATGGGGTTTATGGAAATCTGGTTACTCTTGCGAATCAGTCCTTGCGAAAAATCCTTCAGTGTCTGGAAAGTATCGTTAATGTCCTCAGATGCCTCGAAGGTGTCACTTAAGGTACTGCGATCCACGGAAAGGGCACCGTCACTTTCGATGGTAAGACCCATATTTGCAAATGCCTGACCGTACTGCTTGGTGATGGAATTCATCTCACGGATAACGTTCTTGCTGCGAGGATGGGACTCTAAGAAATTGTTCATTTCCGCAAGGAATTTATTGTAGCCGCCGGCAAGCTGGATTACATTGTCCGTCAGAGACTCCACGTCCGTCTTAAGGCCGATGGTGACCGGCGTATCCTCGGGAGTGGTGGATTTTACATGAACCTCAAACATCTTACCGATGGTAAAGGTATTCGAAGAAGCACTTCGCTCCTCGCCATTAATGCGGAAGGTTGCATTGGTAGGCTTGTGGCTGATATAATCGATGCCCAGATAATCCACAGCACCCTTTTGTCTGCTGGTACTGGTATCGCTGATGTTGAAAATGGTCTTCTTGCCATTGGGTAATCCGGTGGATTCTGAAGAAAGCTTGATGGCACTGCGACCATCAGCTTCCACCACATCTGCCTTTAAGCCGATGCCGGAATTGTTAATCAGGCGGACAAGACGATCCTGCACGTCACGGTTGGTTTCGGTTTCGCCGATGGTGAACTGCAGCTCGTAGTTCATATCGTTAATCTGTACATCAAAAGAGTAGGTATCCGGCGGCAAGGAAATGGTTCCTTCCGGAAGAAACTTACCCATATTCTCCTGCTGGCTGGCCAGAGTGTCGATTTCCAGAGAAAAGCTCGGGGCAGGTGCCCCGGCAGTATAGGAACCGATGAATTTTGCCTCCACAATTTCTTCATTAGAAGTGGAAGCGGCCTTCTGGCTAAGGAGTGTGGACTCGTCCAGACCTCCCAAAGCAGCGATGGTATTATGGAGCTCTCTTGCATTTTCCTTCAGCCCGATGGCGTAGTCTCTAACAACCTGTCCATCCAGAGGAAGGTATACAGGGGCTTCCTTATTTAATTTTACGATGGAATTGTAAACGCTACGCAGCTCGCTTTTTTTATGTGCATCGTAGCGATTGCTGGTAGGTGGCTTATATGTACTCAGATAATTATTATATGCAGTAGTAAGAATTGCACTCATTTACACGCCTCCTTTCCTCCATGGCTAAAGTCGTGATTGCGATAGAAACAAAAGTGTGATACAATCAAAGTCCGTTTTGATTATTCCATAAAAGAATACAAATATCCACTTTTATGGCTAAAATATACCATATATAAAAAGAAGAAACAAGGGGGCAAGCGGAAAAAAGCCTGCAAAATACAAGAAAAATACAAAAAAAACATTGACTACAGGGGACCTATATGCTATATTAATTCAGCGAGATTTGATTTTAGGTCTTTTTTTTATGCCTAAAATTTGGAGAAGACTATATAGAGAAACTGCTTGAAATGCAGTGAAATGGAGGAAATTATGCGTACAAAAATCACTTTAGCATGTACCGAGTGCAAACAGCGTAACTACAACACTACTAAGGATAAGAAGACTCATCCTGACCGTATGGAAACTAAGAAATATTGTAGATTCTGCAAGACTCATACCAATCATAAGGAAACCAAGTAATTACCTTTAAAGTATTGCAATGGTCGCTGAAGTAGCGGCGGAAATGGAGCGAATTAATGGGAGATATGGCAGAAAAGACCACCAAGAAGCCCAGCTTCTTTAAGGGTGTTAAGTCTGAATTCAAGAAGATTACATGGCCGGACAAACATTCCACATTCAAGCAATCCGTAGCAGTTGTTGCGATATCTGTAGTTGTTGGTGTAATTATTGCAATTTTAGATTTCATTATCCAGAATGGCGTAAATATTTTAACATCAATTTAGAACGAGGTTGATTGTATGGCAGAAGCAAAATGGTATGTAGTTCATACTTATTCCGGGTATGAGAACAAAGTCAAAGCCAATATTGAGAAGACAATCGAGAATAACAAACATCTTGCAGAACAGATTCTTGAGGTAAGAGTTCCTTTGGAAGAAGTTGTTGAGGTGAAGAATGGTGTAAAGAAGACTGTTCAGAGAAAGTTATTCCCTGGTTATGTTCTGCTTAATATGGATATGAACGATGACACCTGGTATGTTGTAAGAAATACCCGTGGTGTAACCGGATTCGTAGGACCGGGAAGCAAACCTGTTCCTCTTACAGAAGCTGAAATGAAGCCTCTTGGCATTAAGACTGAACAAGTATCTGTTGACTTCGAAGAGGGTGACAGTATCGCAGTTGTAGCCGGTGTCTGGAAGGATACCGTGGGCGTGGTTCAGAAGCTTGACTACAATAAGCAGACCGCAACCATCAATGTAGAACTCTTCGGCAGAGAGACACCTGTTGAGATTGGCTTCGCTGAAGTGAGAAAACTGTA
>JAFTXD010000115.1 GCA_017461775.1 Lachnospiraceae bacterium | reverse complement strand
GCTGCAATGCAGCGGAATGGAGGATACAATGGATGGAATGCTATCACAGGACGAAATAAATGCCCTTCTTAATGGTATGGATTTGTCCGGCGCATTGGAAGATAGCGAAGAGCCAGTCCAGGAGGATGTTTCGTACGCAGAGGCACCTGCCTTTGGCGGAGAAGATGTTCTTTCCGATGTAGAGAAAGATGCGATTGGTGAGGTGGCGAATATCAGTATGGGTTCATCTGCAACCACGTTATATTCGTTGGTGAACCTGAAGGTTAACATCACCACACCAAGAGTTGCCATGGCAGAGTGGAAGACTCTTTTGGACGAGTATGAAAAACCTTGTGTATTTATTCAGATTAAATACACTCAGGGCTTGGATGGTTCTAATATCTTAGTATTAAAGGAAAATGATGTTAAGATTATCACTGACCTTATGATGGGTGGTGATGGTACCAATACAGATGGAGAATTAGGAGAATTGCATTTAAGTGCGATTTCTGAGGCTATGAACCAGATGATGGGTTCTGCAGCTACTTCTTTATCTACCATGCTTGGTACCGTAATCGATATCAGCCCGCCAAATGCAGATTTGCTGAATCTTGTGGAATATTCGGATGGTTCTGAGATTTCACCTTTCTTAGGTGGAACTTTTGTAAAGATTTCTTTCAGAATGCAGATTGGTGATTTGGTAGACAGTACAATTATGCAGTTGTACCCAATCGAATTTGCAAGAAAGCTTGTGGATACCTTTATCAGCCAGCAGATGGGTGGTATGGCCGAAGCTGCACCTGCACCTGCTCCAAATCCTGCACCGATGGCTTCACAGCCTCAGCCTCAGCCACAGATGGCACAGCCTCAGATGGCTCCACAGGCGGATATGAGTGCGCAGATGGGAATGCAGCCACAGATGGGAATGCCGATGCAGCCACAGATGGGAATGCCGATGCAGCCACAGATGGGAATGCCGATGGGCTATCCTCAGATGGGAATGCCGATGGGTTATCCTCAGGGAATGATGCCGATGCAGATGCCTATGGCTAATGTACAGCCGGCACAGTTCCAGAACTTCTCTAGTGATTATAGCGCAATTGCAGGTCAGGAGAACATTGGTCTGATTATGGATGTACCTCTTGAGGTAACGGTAGAGCTTGGTAGAACGACCAAGTCCATATCGGATATTCTTGATTTTGCACCGGGTACAATTATTGAGCTTGACCGTATTGCAGGTGAGCCGATTGACGTATTAGTTAACGGCAAGCTGGTAGCAAAGGGTGAGGTAGTGGTAATTGAAGAAAGCTTTGGTGTAAGAGTGACAGAGATTATCAAATAATTAAGAAGACATTCATTATATGAATTGGAGGACTATTTTATGGCTAAAAATGTATTGATTTGCGATGATGCAGCATTCATGAGAATGATGATTAAAGATATCCTGAGCAAGAATGGTTACAATGTTGTAGGCGAAGCTGAAAATGGTGCAAAGGCATGTGAAAAGTATGCGGAGTTATCACCGGATTTAGTGCTTATGGATATTACCATGCCGGAGATGGATGGTATCGCAGCTCTTAAGAAAATTAAGGCATCCGACCCCGGTGCAATGATTATCATGTGTTCTGCAATGGGACAGCAGGCGATGGTTATTGAATCTATCCAGGCTGGTGCAAGAGACTTCATTGTTAAGCCATTCCAGGCAGAGCGCGTTATTGAAGCTGTTAAGAAGGTTATTGGTTAATGGTTATTCTAACTGGAAGTGCAGATAGTTATGCACAGCTTATAACAGTACTTATTATATTTGTCGTGGTTCTGGCGATTACCGCCTGGACCACGAGATTTATTGCAACCTATCAGAAGCAGATGGGAGCAGGAAGCAATGTGGAGATCGTGGAAGCGACCCGTATTGATTCAGGCAAGTGTATTCAGATTGTACGCATTGGAGGAAAGTACTTTGCCATTGCGGTATGTAAAGATACAGTGAGTACAATAGGTGAGATACCTAAGGAAGAGATTGTATTTCGGCAGGCGCCGGGAAAGACTTTGGATTTCAAAGCACTCCTAAATTCTGCAATACACAAGGAGACAAAGGAATAAGTGAAAAAAAATATATTTAAAATAATATGCCTGCTGATTACGGTAGGCATATTGTGTATTAATACGTCTTTAACTGCATATGCCACAGGAACTTCGGAGTTTGATTATACGGAGAGTGGCACGATTATCAATCCTACCGGTACCGTGGATAGCCACGAGGAGCTGAAGGAGCTGAATGTATCCAATGAGCTGACCATCACTTATAATAATGGAAATGGGGAGTTGAATGGTAGTCTGCGTATTCTTTTGACGCTGACGTTGATTGCGCTGGCACCTACACTGCTCATCCTTTTGACGTCTTATACCCGTATATTGATTGTGCTTCACTTTACCCGTGCAGCGCTGAATACCCAGACGGCACCGCCAAATCAGGTGTTAATCGGTCTGGCACTGTTTCTTACCTTTTTTGTTATGACTCCCACTATTGAGAGGATTAATACAGAGGCGATTCAGCCCTTGGATCAGGGGATTATTACGCAGGAAGAGGCTTTTGATGCAGCGATTGTTCCGCTTCGGGAGTTTATGTACGAAGAGACTCTGGTGAAGGATGTAGAGCTGTTTATGGATATTGCAGAGATGGAATGGGATGGTAAGACACTGGATGCAATTCCTACCTCCATTTTGATTCCCAGCTTTATTATCGGCGAACTGCGAACTGCATTTTTCCTGGGCTTTGTTATTTATATACCATTTATCGTTATCGATATGGTTGTAGCATCCACCCTGATGAGTATGGGTATGATGATGTTACCACCCACCACCATTTCTATGCCGTTTAAGATTTTACTGTTTGTATTGGCAGATGGCTGGAGTCTGGTAATTGAGAATTTAATACGAACGTTTTATTAGTAGATAAGAAAGGAGGAGACTGTGATGATGACCGTTGATACTGTTGTGGAAATTGCCAACAATGCCTTATATCTGATTATTAAGGTATCACTTCCGGTGCTTTTGGTTTCTCTGATTGTCGGTTTGGTAATCAGTATTTTTCAGACAGTTACCTCTATTCAGGAGCAGACACTTACCTTTGTTCCCAAGATTATCTGCGTATTTTTATCATTGATGTTGTTTGGGCATTGGATGCTGAACTCCATGGTGGAATTCATGGTGGAGTTGTTTTCTAATTTTGCCCTATATGTAAATGGGTAGAGGTAATTTATGTTGCAGCTATCCTTTTCTTTGTTTGATTTAGAATATTTTCTGCTGATTCTGGTGAGAGTGTCCTGCTTCGTATTCGTAGCCCCCTTTTTTAGCTTGAAGAATGCTCCGGGACAGGTGAGAATCGGACTTAGCGTTTTTACTTCGCTGCTGATATACGAGGTGATTACTCCCGCAGAGATACCCGTTACCTATAATACAGTGACAGGATACGCGGTGATTGTGATGAAAGAGGCCATTGTGGGGCTGGTTTTGGGATTTGGAGCCACGCTTTGTTCCTACATTGTAAATTTTGCGGGTTCTGTAATCGATATGGAGACTGGTTTGGCCATGGCTACCATATTTGACCCGTCTACGAATCAGAGTACCAGTATTACCGGCGGTTTTTACCAGTATGTGGTAACCATGATGCTGATTGCTACCGGTATGTATCGTTATCTTCTGGGGGCTATTGCGGACAGCTTCACACTGATTCCGGTGAATGGGGCGGTGTTTCGGCAGGAATCTCTGTTAGGAACCATGATTAGCTTTATGGGAGAGTACATTGTTATCGGTTTTCGAATTTGTCTGCCGGTGTTCTGTGTGATGATGCTCCTGAATGCTATCCTGGGTGTTCTTGCAAAGGTTTCTCCACAGATGAACATGTTTGCGGTAGGTATCCAGCTTAAGATTGTGGTGGGACTTTCCGTGATGTTCTTCACGGTGAGCATGCTTCCCGGTGCATCGGATTTTATCTTTCAGCAGATGAAGAAGATGATTTCGGCCTTTGCAGGAGGAATGATGTAATGCTCCTTGAGTACGACCTGCAATTCTTTGCAAAAGAAGGTCCCGGTGGCGAAAAAACAGAGCCGGCTACCGATAAAAAATTAAGAGATGCCAGAAAAGAGGGCCAGGTTGCCAAGAGTAGAGAGATTGCTAATGGCCTTGGTCTACTTGCATTGTTTTTGGTTTTGAAATTTTATGCAGGATATATGGGGACCAGCTTTCTGTCCCTGTTCTCCGATATGTATAACCGGATGCCTAGTATCGTTACCTTTTGGAATGGGAACATGTCCTGGGAGGAGATTGAGCTGCTGTGCGGACAGATGTTTTTGCAGATTCTGCTGATTATTCTTCCCATCCTTGCGGTAGGTTTTTTAATTGCCTTTCTCAGTGATGTGGCTCAGGTAAAGTGGCTGATTTCTACCAAGCCTCTGATGCCCAAGTTTAACCGGCTGAATCCTATTTCCGGATTCAAGAGAATTTTCTCCGCATCATCAGTAGTGGAACTGATAAAATCGCTGGCAAAGATTATCTTAATCATCATAATATGTTATACTTATCTTGACGAGCAGTGGCAGAAGGTGTTTCTGCTTTATGATATGCCTCTTTTACAGGCCTTGCAGCTGCTGCTTCAAACGGTGACGGATTTGGGAATCCGGATTTCTCTGTTTTATATGGTGATTGCTTTTGCAGATTTTGCATATCAGAAAATTAAATTTGCCAATGATATGAAGATGACCAAGCAGGAAGTCAAGGAAGAATATAAGTCGACGGAAGGTTCTCCGGAGGTAAAGGGTAAAATCCGTCAGCGAATGAGAGAAGCGTCTCAGCGCCGAATGATGCAGAATCTTCCCCAGGCAGATGTGGTCATCACAAACCCCACTCATTATGCGGTGGCAATCAAGTATGACCCGGAGGTGGCAGATGCCCCCATCGTCATTGCAAAGGGTGAGGATTATCTTGCACAGAAAATTAAAGAGGTGGCAAGAGAGCACAATATTGAAATTGTGGAAAATAAGCCGCTGGCCAGAATGCTGTATGCCAATGTGGATATTGACCAGATGGTTCCGCCGGAGCTGTATCAGGCCGTGGCGGAGGTTTTGGCCTTTGTATATAAATTAAAAGGAAAAATATAAATTTGGGAAGGGAGTACAAAGATGAAGAAAATAGGATATGACGTTGTAATCGCCATATATGTTCTGACTGCGTTTTTGATGTTCATCATTACTCTTCCGAGCTGGATGCTGGATGCATTTCTTGCGCTGAATATGGCGATTTCCTTTACAATTTTATTTACTACCATGTTTGTAAAGGAAGTACTTGATTTATCCTTCTTCCCCACACTTTTGTTATTTACCACACTGTTCCGTATTGCATTGAACGTGTCCTCTACAAAGCTGATTTTAGGTACCGGTGATCCGGGTAATGTTGTAGAGACCTTCGGTGAATATGTGGGTGGTGGTAACCTTGTTATCGGTATGATTATCTTCTTTATCCTTATTTTGATTCAGTTCCTCGTAATCAATAAGGGTTCTGAACGTGTATCTGAAGTAACCGCCCGTTTTACCCTGGACGCTATGCCCGGTAAGCAGATGGCGATTGACGCAGACTTAAATACCGGTGCAATCACTGATGCAGAAGCAAAGAAAAGAAGAGAAAAAATACAGGAAGAGGCAAGCTTCTTCGGTTCCATGGATGGTGCCACCAAGTTCGTAAAAGGAGATGCGGTTGCCGGTCTGATTATCACGGTTATTAACCTGATAGGTGGTATAGTCATGGGTATGACCCGTGATGGAATGGAGCTGGCAGAGGCGATGGACAGATATTGTATTTTAACCATTGGTGACGGTCTGGTATCCCAGATTCCATCCCTTTTGATTTCTTTGTCAACAGGTATTTTGGTAACCAAGGGAAGTAAGGATGCGGACTTCGGACAGACATTGATTCGTCAGCTATTCGGTATTCCAAAGGTTCTTTACCTGGTTGGTGCTACCATGGCACTGCTTGGTTTTACTACCGAGCTAAATACCATTTTGTTCGTTGGTATGGGTCTTGCTTTCGTTTTAGCAGGACGCAGCATTCAGGCTACCATCGAAACGGCGACTATTGAGTCAGCGGTTGACATGGATGAAGTGGCGGCGGAAGAAATTAGGCAGCCGGAGAATGTCAACAGTTTGCTTCAGGTGGACCCTATCGAGCTGGAATTTGGTTATGGTATCATTCCTCTGGCCGATGTGAGCCAGGGTGGTGACCTTCTTGACCGAGTAGTAATGATTCGTAGACAGATGGCCCTAGAGCTTGGTACCGTGGTGCCTATCATTCGTCTGCGTGATAACATCCAGCTGAATCCGAACCAGTATATTATCAAGGTAAAGGGTATTCAGGTCAGTGAGGGTGAGATTTTATTCGACCACTATATGGCTATGAACCCGGGATATGTGGAAGAGGAGATTACCGGTATTCCTACCTTTGAGCCTTCCTTCCATCTGCCGGCGTTGTGGATTACCGAGGGGCAGAGGGAGAGAGCGGAGAGTCTTGGTTACACCGTTGTAGACCCTCCTTCCATTATTGCAACTCATTTGACAGAGATTATCAGACAGCACATTGCAGAGCTTCTGACCAGACAGGATGTACAGAATCTTATCAACAACTTAAAGGATACACATCCTTCCCTTATCGAAGAGCTTGTTCCCAAGCTTCTTGGTGTGGGTGAGATTCAGAAGGTACTGCAGAATCTGTTGAAGGAAGGTATTTCTATCAGAGATTTACTTACCATTTTGGAGACCCTTGCAGATTATGCGCCTACCACCAGGGATACGGATATTCTTACCGAGTATGTCCGCCAGGCATTAAAGCGTGCAATCTCCGGAAGATATTTCCCTGCTCACGAGACCACCAGTGTGGTTACCTTAGATCCGAAGATTGAGCAGGAGATTATGGGAAGCGTAAAGCAGACGGAAAGTGGTGCTTATTTGAATTTAGACCCTGTCCGTTCCAAGGCGATTTTGAGTTCTGTGGGGGCTGAAGTACAGAAGCTGGAAAATCTGGGAAAGAATCCGATTGTGATTACCTCACCCATTGTGCGTATGTACTTTAAGCGTCTGACAGAGGATTATTATAAAGACTTGATTGTAGTGTCTTATAACGAAATTGAAAGTAGTGCGGAGCTGCAGTCTGTGGGGATGGTGACTGCCTAAATGATTATTAAGAAATTTACAGGGAAAACAGAAGAAGATGCCATTAATGCGGCGAAAAAGGAGCTGGGGGAAGGCATTGTAATAATGAACGTAAAGCAGGTAAAGGCCAAGGGGCTCTTTGCCGCTTTTCGTAAAAAGCTGACGGAGGTAACGGTTGCCTTGGAGGAAGAAGCAGACCGGCCTGCCGGCGGGAAGAAGGAGCAGATAAATGCAGCATTGACCGCTACGGTTAATAAGGCGCCGGAGAAAACTCTTTCCGATGAAGCAAGAAGCATTGAACAGAAGCTGGAGAATCTGCAAAATCTCTTAGAGAGCCAGTTAAGGGCGGCGGAGAAGCAGCAGGAGAGTTTAGCGGAGGAGGAAAAGTTTTCGGAGAAGGAAGGCTCTGCGGAGCTCACAGAGGCGGACTTTGCTGACAGCGAGCTGACCAGGTATACCAAGCTGATTTATAATACCCTGATTGACAATGAAGTGGATGAAAAATATGCCAATCAGCTGATTAGTGAGATGGAGAAGGTGTATAAGCAGAATCTTCCTATCGACAATGTTCTTGCAGGTATTTATCAGAGAATGATTTTAAAATTCGGAAAGCCGACACCTATTTCCGAGGCAAAGGAAGGCCCCAGAGTGGTGCTTTTCATGGGACCAACCGGTGTGGGCAAGACCACAACCATTGCAAAGCTTGCCAGCAGATATATTGTGGAAGAGAAGAAGAGAGTAGCTCTTCTTACGGCGGATACCTACCGTATTGCTGCAGCGGAGCAGCTAAATACTTATGCAACTATTTTACAGGTGCCTTTCCGCATTATTTACACCAAGGAAGAACTGGTAGATGCCATAGAATATTACAAGGATTTTGACTATATCTTTGTAGATACGGCAGGTCATTCCCATCAGAACAGTGAACAGATTCAGGCCATGAAGGAGCTGATAGCAGCTGTGGAGACGAAGGCGGAAAAGCAGACATATCTGGTGCTCAGTGCTACTACCAAGTACAGTGATCTTCGGAAGATTGCGGACAAGTATACCGCGATTACCAATTACCACCTGATTTTTACAAAGGTGGATGAAACCTTTTGTGTGGGCAGCATGTACAATTTAAGAATGCATACCGGAGCCTCCATCGCTTATGTAACCAGCGGACAGAATGTGCCGGATGACATTGAGACCTTTAATCCGCAGAGCACCGTGAAGCAGCTTCTGGGCGGAAATTTGTGTAAGGAGGCTTAAGGATGGACCAGGCGAGTCAATTAAGAGTAATTAAGGCCAACCAGTTAAATAAACCCCTGGCCCGTGTACTGACGGTAACCAGCGGAAAAGGCGGTGTGGGTAAATCCAATACTTCCATTAATCTGGCGATTCAGTTCCGTAAGATGGGGAAGAGAGTGGTCATTCTGGATGCAGATTTTGGTCTGGCGAATATCGAGATTATGTTCGGCTGTATGCCAAAGCATAATTTGTGTGATTTGATTTATCAGGGGAAAAGTATTCAGGACATTATAACCAAGGGACCCATGGATGTGGGATTTATTTCCGGCGGCTCAGGTATTTCCGGAATGTCCAATTTAAATGTGGAGCAGCTGAATTATATTATCAATAATTTGGCAGAGCTGGATGCCTTTGCAGATGTTATCATTATTGATACCGGTGCCGGAATTTCCGATGCGGTATTGGAGTTTTTGGTAGCCAGTGAAGAAATTCTGCTGGTGACTACCCCGGAGCCCACTTCCATCACAGATTCTTATTCTCTTTTAAAGGCGCTGCATCGTCATCCCAAGTACAATCCGGAGGCGACAGCAGTAAAAATGATTGCCAACCGAGTGGAAAGAGAAGAAGATGGGAAGACTCTATATAACAAACTGGATTTGGTAGTAAAGAAATATTTGAAGATGCCTTTTGAGTACCTTGGAGGAGTTCCTCATGATGAGAAGCTGGTGAAGGCGGTAATGCAGCAGACACCGGTGTCCATGATGTTTCCAAATTCCAAGGCCAGCTGTGCATATGAGAATATTGTAAACAGATTGATGAATAAGGAGGAAACGGCAAAGACACCTAAGCGTGGTATGGCTGCCTTCTTTTCACATATTATCACCAATAAAAACAGGTCCTAGGTGGGGGAAAGGAATAGTATGTTATCTAAGTTTTTAAGACCGGGAGACAGAATTGAATTACAGATGGTGGAGCATCACAAGAAGGATGAGGAAAGCCAGAGAGTTTTTGTAAGTGAAATCCATGAGATTCTTTCCGAAGACCAGATGGAAATCGTTATGCCCATGGAGAAAACCAAACTGATATTATTACCGGTGGACGTGGAATATGACTTGACTATTTACGCGCAGCATGGATTGTTCCAGTGTTTTGCCAGAGTAATTGACAGGTACAAGAGCAATAATGTGTACATTCTGGTTGTGGAGCTGACCACCAATTTAAGAAAGCACCAACGCAGAGAGTATTATAGGTACAGCTGTGCACTGGATATGAGCAGCCGTGAGCTGGAAGAAAATGAAATTAAGGCGGTGGAATTGAAGGAACCCTTCCTGATGACACCGGGCCTTCCCATTAAACGCAGCGTTATCGTGGATATCAGCGGTGGCGGTCTTCGTTTTGTGTCGGAGCAGAAATATGAACCGGAAAGTCTGATTTACTGTAGCTACAGCCTGTTGCAGAACGGCATGAAAAAGCAGTATGAGATTGTAGGTAAGGTACTTACGGTTACTGAGCTTTCCAACCGTAGGGGCTCCTATGAGCACAGAGTACAGTATGTAGATCTGGACAAAGAAGTGAGAGAAGAAATTATCCGCTTTATTTTTGAAGAAGAAAGAAAAAATAGAAAGAAAGAGCGATATAACGATAAGTAATTAGCTCTAGTGGGGCATAGGAAAAAAGTATGAAAAAAATATTACTTGTTGATGACTCTGCACTCATGAGAAGAGTGCTATGTGATATAATCAATAGTGACGAAAGGTTTGAAGTTGCAGACAGAGCAACCAACGGATTGGAAGCCTTTGATCTGCTCAGCAGAAAAGCCTACGATGCAGTAGTGTTAGACGTGAATATGCCTAAGATGAGTGGTCTTCAGCTTTTGCAGGAGCTTCGTAAGTACAAGATCTCTGCAAGAGTCATGATGGCCAGTACCGATACCAGAGAGGGTGCTAAGACCACCCTGGATGCTTTGGAATTGGGAGCACTTGACTTTATTCATAAGCCTGACAACGCGCTGGATTGCAGGGCTGAGGATTTCAAGGAAAATCTCCTTCGGATTCTGGATGTGGTGGCAAATTCCAAGGCACCCGTATTTGAATCTCAGGAACAGGTGGAACAGAGACAGGCAACTATCAAAAAGGTAGTGGACATTGCCAAGAAGAGTGCAGCAAAGAGCACCGGGAAAAAGGTGGTTGCAATTGCCAGCTCCACAGGTGGTCCCAGAGCCCTTCAGTCTGTGATCCCCAGATTACCAGCAGATATCAGCGCACCAATCCTTATCGTCCAGCATATGCCAAAGGGATTTACCGCTTCCTTAGCAGAAAGACTCAACACCTTAAGTGAGGTTAAGGTAAAGGAGGCTGCAGAAGGGGACGAGCTGGAACCCGGATGTGTATATCTGGCCATGGGCGGAATGCATATGAACGTGCAGACCTCCGCAGCAGGCAGATGTACCATTCATTATTCGGACGAACCCACCAGAGAAGGAGTAAAGCCCTGTGCAAACTATATGTACGAGTCTCTTATGGACAGTAAGTTTGATGAAATCGTATGTGTGGTTATGACCGGCATGGGACAGGACGGCACTGTCGGAATTAAGAACCTGAAAGCCAAGAAAAAGATACATGTGATTGCCCAGGACCAGGAAACCAGTACGGTATATGGTATGCCGAAGGCAGTGGCCACAGCAGGTGTAACCAACCAGATAGTTCCGCTTGAGCAAATAGCACAGGAGATTATTTTGAACGTGGGGGTAAAGTAAGATGGATGTTAGCCAATATCTTGAGATCTTTATTGATGAATCAAACGAGCATTTACAGAATTTGAATACCCAGATTCTGAACCTGGAATCAGACCCAAGCAGCTCTGATACCGTGAATGAAATTTTCCGTGCTGCCCATTCCTTAAAGGGTATGGCAGGAACCATGGGATATAAGAGAATGCAGAATTTGACCCATGACATGGAAAATGTATTTTCAGAGGTTCGTAACGGTAATATTGTTGTGCAGCCGGGAATGATTGATATTCTTTTCCAGTGTCTGGACGCGCTGGAGGAGTATGTATCCAATATTAAGGAATCCGCCGATGAAGGAACCAATGACAATCAGCATCTGATTGATCAGTTGAATGCTATTTTAAACAGCAAGGGACAGGCTGCAGCAGCACCTGCGCCGGCTTCTGCAAAGAAGGAAGAGGCTTCTGCGGCAGAGGATGCCACTACAGGAAAGAAGTGGCTGGATATCACCCTGGACGGTGCACAGAAGGATGTCATGGAGGAGGCTTTGCGTCAGGGCAAGAAACTCTACGGACTTACCATTACCGTGCAGGAGAGCTGTATCTTAAAGGCAGCAAGAGCATTCCTGGTATTTAAGGCTGTGGAAGAGAAATCTGAAATTATCGTTTCCAACCCTCCGGCTCAGGATATTGAGGATGAAAAATTTGAACGTGACTTCAGTCTGATTGTAGTATCAGATGTGGAAGTAAAGGATATTATTAAGGCTGCAGAAAATGTTTCCGAAATCGAAAGCGTTCTTGGTGAAGCTATTGACTTAAGTGCGATGAACTTCGGAAAGGATGTTAAGGTTGTTAAGGAAGCACCTGTTGCTGCCGCAGCAGTTGTTGCTACAGAGACCGTAGCAGAGAGACCTGCACCTGCAGCAAAGGCTGAGAAGAAGCAGACACCGGGCAAGCCTGTGGTTAACAGAACTGTCCGTGTAGATATTGAAAAGCTGGATTCCCTTATGAATCTGGTGAGCGAGCTTATTATCGCAAAGAACTCCTTGGTTTCCATTTCCAGCCAGGATGAAACTTCACATACCGGAGCATTCAATGAGCAGATTGAATACTTAGAGAGTGTTACCACCAATCTTCATGAGTCTGTTATGAAGGTTCGAATGGTACCTATCGAAAGTGTTGTTAATAAGTTCCCTCGTATGATTCGTGATCTTTCCAAGAAGCTTGGAAAGAAGATGGAGCTGTATATGTCCGGTGAGGATACCGAGCTTGATCGTACCGTGGTAGATGAAATCGGTGATCCTTTAATGCATTTACTTCGTAACTCCGCAGACCATGGTTTGGAGTCGGCAGAGGTTCGTCAGCAGCGTGGTAAGCCGGAAGTAGGTTCCATTTTCCTGGATGCATATCAGGATGGTAACAATGTAGTTATCGAAGTACGTGACGATGGTAACGGTATCGATGTTGAGAAGGTTAAGAACAAGGCAATCGAGCGTGGCTCCATTACTCCGGAGCAGGCAGCGAATATGTCCGATAAGGAAATTATTGATTTACTGTTCCTTCCAAGCTTCTCTACTGCAAAGTCCGTTACGGATGTATCCGGACGAGGCGTAGGTCTTGACGTTGTTAAGTCTAAGATTGAAGCACTCAGCGGTGAAGTGGAAGTAAGAAGTAAACTGGGCGAAGGCAGTACCTGGATTATCCGTCTACCACTTACCCTTGCTATTATTCAGGCACTGATGGTTGTTGTAGGCGGCGAGAAATATGCAATTTCTCTCGGCTCCATCCAGACAATCGAGGATATTCATCCATCCGAGATTAAGACCGTACAGAACAAGGAAGTTATCCACCTTCGTGGAACCGTTATTCCTTTGATTCGTTTAAATGAGGTGCTGGATATTGAAAGTACAAAGTCACCGGACGAGAGCATGGAAGTTGTTATCGTGAAGAAGGGTGACAAGCAGGCCGGTCTTGTGATTGACGAGTTAATCGGTCAGCAGGAAATCGTTATTAAGTCCTTAGGAAAGTATATCAAGCAGTGCAAGTTTATCAGTGGTGCAACCATCTTAGGTGATGGCGAAGTGGCTCTGATTTTAGATGCAAATGCATTGATTTAGGAAAGGAGATAGCGACATGGATGAATTAAAAGTTGTTGGAAGCGATGGTATTCAGTATATTGTTGTTCGCTTAGGCGATGAGCAGTATGGTATCGATATCAAATACATAGATAATATTATTAGAATGCAGGGCATCACCAGAGTACCGAAGGTACCGGAGTATTTAAAGGGTGTAATCAATCTTCGTGGAGAGGTTATCCCTGTAATGAGTGCAAGACTGAAAATGTTCTTACCTGCTGACGAGATTACCAGAGCTACCCGTATTATTATTTTAAAACTGGAACAGCATGGTACTGTAGGAATCATTGTGGATGAGGTAAAAGAGGTAGTTACTCTGGACTCCGACCACATTGAAAAGGTGTCCTACGATTCCAATACAGAGAATGTTAATTTCATTACCGGAATTGGCAAGCATAACGATGAATTAATTTCCTTATTGGATTTGAATTTACTGTTGCAGGAAAAAGATAATGTATAAAAGGACGTAAGGTAATGGCAGATTTTAACTTGAATGATGTTTCAGAAAAATATGTAGATGTACTGAAAGAAATTGGAAATATTGGTGCCGGAAACGCCATGACAGCATTGTCCCAGATGCTACAGTGTAAGGTGGACATGCGCGTTCCACAGGTTAGGCTGCTTGACTTTTCGGAAGTTGGCGCCATAATGGGCGGCGAAGAAAAAACAATGTGCGGGATTTTACTTGGTGTGGAAGGAGATATCACAGGAAGCATTATGTTTTTGATTGAGCTGGAAGCTGCCAAAGGTCTGATTAAGAAGCTGATGATGGGATATGAATCCGGTCAGTCTACCTTTGATGACATGGAGCTTTCCGCTTTGAAGGAAATCAGTAATATTATTACCGGTGCGTACCTGAATTCTCTTTCTACGTTGACCAATTTAATGATTTATCCTACACCACCAAGTCTTACGATTGATATGGCGGGAGCAATTTTAAGTGTTCCCGCAATAGAATTTGGTATTATTGGTGACCATATATTATTAATCCAGTCTCAATTTTTTGATGAAGTCGAAATTGATGGCTACTTTATATTAATTCCGGATTTACCGTCTTATGAAAAGATTTTAAGTGCACTTGGGATTATGTAAAGAGGGATGAAAAATGGGTGAAATAATCAAGGTTGGAATGGCTGATTTGAAGCCTTGTAAGGCTCCGGATGGCGTGATTACCTTAGGACTTGGTTCCTGTGTGGGAATTGCCATCCGAGATCCCGGGACTTTAGTCGGCGGATTAGCACATATTATGCTTCCGGATAGTACTGCAATACATAACAGTGCATCAAATATTGCAAAGTTTGCAGATACCGGAATTGTAGAGCTTGTAAGGCAAATGGAAGCGATGGGGGCAAAAAGAAATCGCATGGTGGCAAAAATTGCAGGTGGAGCTACAATGTTCCAGTTTGCAAGCCAGAATTCCATGATGCAGATAGGCGCACGAAATGTGGAGGCTACCAAGAAGGTACTGGCGAAGCTGGGGATTCCCATTCTTGCAGAGGATACCGGCTTAAACTACGGTAGAACCGTTACCTTCTATCCGGAAACCGGAGAATTTCATATTCGTGCCGTAGGTAAGGCAGAAACAATTATATAATGGAGGAAGGTCTTTATGAACAGAAGGACTATGCCTTTCATATTGATGCTTGTGGCAGGGGTTTTTACCTGTGTTATGACACTCATCAATGAGTACTCCATTGTTGACAAATTACTGATTTTGTCGATTGTGATGCTGGTGTTCTATATGCTGGGAAGACTGATGCAGAAGGTTTTGGACTCTTTTGATAAGCAGAACGAGGAAAAGGCGAAAGCAGAGGAAGAGGCCAGAGAAAAGGCGCTGAAGGAGCAGGAAGAACAGGAAGCGTTACAAAAACAGCAGGAGACTGGCGAGGGAGAGAAAAAAGTAGGATAGTATGGATGAAGCTGGCAAGAAGAGTCTTTGGGAGGAATATGCGAAGGGCAAATCTCCCGAAGTAAGGGAAAAAATCATATTGGAGTATGCTCCACTGGTTAAAACTGTTGCCGGACGACTAAGTATGTATCTTGGCTATAATGTGGAGTATGAAGATTTAGTTAGTTACGGTATATTCGGACTTATTGATGCTATTGATAAGTTTGATACTATGAAAGAGGTAAAGTTTGAAACCTATGCCTCTTTGCGTATAAGGGGTGCGATTCTGGATCAGATTCGTAAGATGGACTGGATTCCACGTACAATCAGACAGAAGCAGAAACAGATAGATGGTGTCATTCGTGAAATCGAGAGTGCCACTGGCAGGAGCGCTACGGATGAAGAAATCGCCGAGAAACTGGGAATCAGTGGTGAAGAATATCTGGATATGCAATCGCAGATGAAAATCACCGGCGTGGTTTCGTTGAACGAGTATATGGAGGCGGGAAGTGATGTTTCCCACGATTACAGTGGATGTACCTCCAGCCGTTTTGAGACACCGGAAGAGAATATTGAGAAGGAAGAGCTGACGAAGGTTTTGGGAGAAGCATTGCAGCTTTTGACAGAGAAGGAATGCAGGGTTATTCAGTTGTACTACTATGAAGAACTGACTTTAAAGGAAATTGCAAGCATTCTGGAAATCTCAGAATCCAGAGTTTCACAGCTCCATACCAGGGCGTTACAGAAAATGAAGACCAAAATGGGTCAGTATATGGGAATTTTAAGCGACAAAGTTACGGGGAATAAAAGATGAGAAATGGTTACTTCAAATTAGTGAGTATACAGGGCGGCTTTGGTCTGAAACTGATTCCGCCGAAGGATGGTGGACAGGATATCGTAATAAGTGAAGTCGTGGACCATTTGGATTATTGTCATGTGGTCTATGACTTTTCTATGCTTAAAACGAATATTGAGTCCAGAAAAGAAATGATTATGCCACTGGGTACCGGTGACTGTCCCAGAGTAAATGAGAGCTATATAATAAACATCAGTCCGGATAAAATGGAGGCAACGGCCAGATTTACGGCGCCATCCTCTACCGGTGACCAGCTCACCATGGATGAATTTGTTAAGGATTTGAAATTCCGCAGAATTATTACCGGAATTCAGATGGAACAGATTCAGAATTACTTTATCGAGCGCAGATACTGCGAGGATTTTGTAGTTGCCAAGGGTAAGCCGGCAGGAGAAGGAAGAGATGCCAGCATTGAGTATTTCTTCAATACGGATCAGCATGCCCAGCCTACGCTTCTTGAGGACGGTAGCGTGGATTTCTTTAATCTGAATGCAATTTGTCATTGTAAGAAGGATGATTTGCTTGCCCAGATTACACCGGAGGAAAAGGGTGAGACCGGTATCAATATCTGTGGTGAGTACATTAACTCCAGAGATGTTAAGGGCATGAAGCACCGTTTTGGTCACAATATGTACCTTTCCGAAGATGGCTTGTGCCTATATTCCAGTGTGGATGGACATGTTGCTCTGGTAGATGACCAGGTGTTTGTATCTGACCTTTACATGGTTGAGAATGTGGACAACAGCACTGGCAACATTGTATTTGAAGGCAGTGTGCAGATTAATGGTAATGTAAAATCCAACTTCTCCGTTTCTGCGAAAGGAAATGTAGTAGTAAACGGTGTTGTGGAAGGTGCTTTTATTAAGGCAGAGGGTAACATTGTTATTGCCCGTGGTATGAACGGTATGGGCAAGGGTAAGTTAGAGGCCGGCGGAAATATTATTGCAAAATTCTTAGAGAGCGTTACTGCGGAGGCAGAAGGATATATTCATGCAGAGTCCGTGCTCCACAGTCAGTTGCAGGCAGGAACCGAAATTGAAGTGGATGGTAAGCGAGGCTTTATCACCGGTGGTAAGGTAACTGCCTCCAATAAGATTACGGTAAAGACACTGGGTTCTGAAATGGGAGCAAGTACCATTGTAGAGGTCGGTTCTAATCCAAAGTTGAAGGATGAATACAATGAGCTTTCTAAGGAGCTGGTGGAGATTCAGAAGGTGATTAAGAGTAGCCAGCCCATCATTGCTTCCTTTGCGGAGAAAAAGGCAAAGGGTGCCAAGTTTACCGAGGAACAGTTGATTTACATTAAAAAGCTTGCTTTTATGGTGGATCTGAAGAAGAAGGAACTTGCCGAGAAGTATGAAAAGTACGAGGAAATACAGATTCAGCTTGCAGAACAGAGACATGCGAAGGTTGTAGTAAAGGGAAGCGTGCATCCGGGAACTAAAATCGTGATTGGCGATTTGTCCATGGTGGTACAGAACACCAATCACTTTTGTAAGTTTGAAAAAGTAGAGGGTAATGTTAAGATGACAGGTCTGTAAGACGCGGGGGTGAAAGGGTAGATGGCATTTGGTGCAATAGAAATTGCGACCATCGCAAGAACACAGGATTTTACCACAATCAAACACAATGAAGACAGTAAGGGTGCTTTGATGCAGAATATGGCTGGGCAGAAGGTTCAGAAGGACACTACCCAGAAGATTCGTCAGGTGAATAAAAAGGACGAGGCGGCATGGCAGAATAAGAAATTTGACGCCAAGGACAAGGGTTCTAATTCTTATCAGGGCGATGGTGGTAAGAATCGAAAGGGGAATCCACAGGAGAGTATTATCCGTAAAGGAATTTCCGGTGGATTTGATATTAAAGTATAAAGGGTTGTAACGACAAATGGGTTTATTGGAAATTGTACTTTTGGTAGCCGGTGCGGTGATTTTTGTATTGAGCTTTATCATACCGGCAAAGGGTAAGAATTCAGAAGAAGTTTTAGGACTGGCAAAGGATGAAATCAAGGAGCTGATTGCCGGTGAGATGGGGCAGATTAAAGGCCAGGTAGAGGATACTGTGGACGAAGCGATTATTTATGCCATGGAGAAGACAGAGCGTTCCTTAGAGCGTTTGTCCAATGAGAAAATTATGGCAGTAAGTGAGTATTCGGATACGGTGCTGGCAGAGATTAATAAAAACCATCAGGAAGTAATGTTTTTATATGATATGTTGAATGATAAGCATATCAATCTGAAAAATACTGCATCGGAGGTGGATAAGACCGCCAAGGAAGCAGAAGCGGCAGTGAAGGAAGCTGTCAAAGAAGTGGAGAAGGCTAAGGAAGTCATTCCGGTATTCCAGGCGCTTAATGTAAGTGCAGAGCATCTTACCATCAGGGAGGATGTGCTGGCGGAATTAAATGCCCAGGAGGAAGTACCAGAACAGATGCCTACTGGTCCGGTAGTGGATGAGAAGCAGGCCATTGCCAACAGGAACGAAGCAATTCTGGCATTGCACCGTTTAGGAAAAGGAGATGTGCAGATTGCAAAGGAACTGGGACTGGGCGTCGGCGAGGTTCGGTTGGTAATTGAATTGTTTAAGGAATGATGAGGAATGAAGCTTAGATACTATTTAAGAGGGCTGGGAATCGGTATAGTTGTTACCGCCCTTATTATGACAATTGCCTCTTCCGGGAAAGATTCCATGACCGATGAAGAGATTATGCAGCGAGCAGCGGAGCTGGGGATGGTTACCCAAAAGACGCTGATAAGTCAGGTACAGAATGAAGGAAATGCAGAGGCTTTAGAAAGCCTGCAGCCTACAGAAATGCCTGTGGAAAGTAGTGCCGATGTGAATGAGACACCGACTCCGGAGCAGGAGATCGTGCCCACGGAAATACCTACGCAGGCGCCCACAGAAGTACCTACGGCAGAGCCTACTAAGGCTCCCACACAGGAGCCGGCGGTGCCCCCTACGCAGGCACCGCAGCCACCTGCACCGGGAGAGAAGGCAACTCTTACCGTATATAGTGGAGAGCATTCCCTAACGGTGGCAAAGCGTATGCAGGAGCTGGGACTGATTGAGGATTATCAGGATTTTGACGATTATCTTTGTGACCATGGATATTCCAGATATGTGAATTCCGGAGTTTACAAGATTGCCCAGGGACTCTCTTATGAGGAACTGGCGAAAATTATTACAAGAACGGATGATTAAGAGCAGAAAACATGCAGGAATTTGAAAAAAATATCTTGCATGTTTTTTCCATGTATGATAATATTTGAATGTTGTTTATAAAGCATGTATTCTGATTTGATATTGGTGTCAGCTTGGGCTGTGTGGTATCAGAGCTAACCGGACTTTAACGCAGTCTGGCAGAAAAGGAATACAGGAGATTCTAACCAAATGGAGGAAAAGACATGAGCGTTATTTCAATGAAGCAGTTATTAGAAGCAGGTGTTCATTTTGGACATCAGACCAGAAGATGGAACCCTAAGATGGCTCCATACATCTTCACCGAGAGAAACGGTATCCACATCATCGACTTACAGAAGTCTGTAGGCAAGGTTGACGAAGCTTACAATGCAATTTCTGAAATCGCTGCACAGGGTGGTACTATTCTTTTCGTAGGTACCAAGAAGCAGGCTCAGGATGCAGTTAAGACCGAAGCAGAGCGTTGCGGTATGTACTATGTAAACGAGAGATGGTTAGGTGGTATGCTGACCAACTTCAAGACCATCCAGAGCCGTATCGCCAGACTGCGTCAGATCGAGCAGATGGCTGAGGACGGAACTTTCGATGTACTGCCTAAGAAGGAAGTTATCGAGCTGAAGAAGGAATGGGATAAGCTGGAGAAGAACCTGGGCGGTATCAAGAACATGACCCGTATCCCCGATGCTATCTTTGTAGTAGATCCTAAGAAGG
>JAFTXD010000114.1 GCA_017461775.1 Lachnospiraceae bacterium | reverse complement strand
TGGAGAAGAAATCCGGCAGGGTGATGGAGTTATTTGCTCTCACACTATAGCGGCGAAGTCTCTTAGACACGATTAACCAGTTTACATATGTACCGATGGCGAGACCGATGGCTGTCCAGCTGGCATCTGCCAGTCCACACCAGTATGCAACACCCGGAAGACCCATTAAAAGCCATCCGCTCATATCCGATGCCTCTGCACTCATGGCCGTTACCCAAGGTCCTAAAGAACGCCCGCCAAGGAAATAATCCTCTGAGCTCTGGTTTGCCTTCTTTGCATAGGCAAGACCTATTACAATGACGATAGCCATGTAAATAATCATCGCTATCAAAATCTGAATTGTTTGACTATCCATTTTATCCCTCCTGCATATGTATAATTGTATAATTATACCATTTTCGTCAAATTATAGCATATATTTGCAGGAGTTGCCATAGTACATTCAGCTTATGTACTATACAAAATCTTCCCTCATAGGAGAAAAGATATCCAACAAAATTCCCGCCTTTAAACAGACACAGCCGTGAGGAATAGAATCCTTCTTCAGCATAGTGTCCCCGGGATTTACCACCTTTTTCACACCATCAATTTCGAATTCAAACTGCCCCGATACCACATAGGTAATCTGGGTATGGGGATGCTGATGAAGTGCTCCCACTGCACCCTCTTCAAAATGATTTTCCACACACATCAGCTCATCGGTAAAGGATAACACCTTCCTCACCACGCCGGGTGCTGCCTGCTCTCCTTCTATATCCTGATTAAAATTCCAGATTTGATTTTTCCAATCCTTCATGCTTTTTGTCCCCTACTTCATTTCCAAAATCTGCTGATACAATACTTCCATACCCACGATATGCTCCCCGATTACCAGATTGCAGGCCTCCCGCCAAGGTGTAATGTCATTCACTTCTACAACATTTACACCTTCCGCCTTTAATTCCTCTAAAGCGGATTCTTCTGCAGCCTCTGCAATCTTCCGGTTATGGGAAGCTGCATAGTTTCCGGCCTCTTCAATCCATTCCTTCTGCTTCTGGGAAAGTCCCTCCCATACCTCATCGGAAATAATAACCTCCATGGCACCTAATGTATGCCCGTCCAGAATCAGCGTAGAAGCCACCTCCGGAAAGGCGTTGGATTTATAATTGATAATTGGCTGCTCTGCAGCATCTACAAGCCCATTCTGCAACGCAATATAAAGTTCACTAAAGGACACCACCATCGGTGTAGCTTCCAGCGACTGCACCATTCCATTCATAATCGGATCATTGGACACACGTATCTTCATGCCCTCGAAATCCTCAATCCCGGTGACTTCCCGGTTAGTGAAGAAATGACGGAAGCCTTCTTCTCCATAAAATAATCCCCGAACTCCAAATCCGTTTTCCGAAGGCTCTGCCAGTATTTCATCCGCCAAATCCGATGCAGCAAAATTCCAGAAATGCTCACGGCTGGTAAAAATGAAAGGAAGAACCAAAAGCTTTGACTTCTCCCCGCCATGACTGGTAAGAGCTGTGGGCGAAATACGTGCAATATCAATCCTGTCATCACCGTTAATCATAGCTTCCACAACCGTGGTCTCATCTCCAAGCACACCACTGTGCTGAATGTCAATGGTAATATTTCCTTTGGAAAGCTCCTCCACCTTCTCTTTAAAGGCCACCGCAGTCTCACCGGCAATGGTATCCAGCGGATTCATTTCTGCATAAACTAAGGTTATCGGTTCACTCTTTTCACTACCGCCACATCCGGCCAGCGATGTTACCATAGCCACACACAAAAGAATGGCTAATATTTTCCTCTTCATGTATAACCCTCCAATAACAACAAACATCAACTTAATTTTAGTCTATTTCGGGGTTTGTGGCAATATTGTATTTTCAATTCAACAAAAAATCTTTTAAAAAAGAAGGACCGGCACAGCCGGTCCCCTTCCTACTTATAGTTTTCCATATTCATAATATAATAGTAAAGTCTTGATAAGAACACCGAATTGGATGGTGCCTTCTTGGTTGGTCTGATACAGCTCTTGAAAATGCTGTGAATATATTCCTGATTACCATATTTCCATGCACTGCCGATGGCAAAACGGATGGAACGCTCCACGCTGGTGGGCTTTGTGCCAAACTTCTTTGCTACATCTATGTATAATCCTTTGGTAACAGAGTACATCGCCTGTGGGTCTTCCATGATAAGCTCTAAGGAGTATGCTATGTAGCTATATCCATGTATGTTTGGCGGAATGCCAATGCTTAATAAAATCTCGTGTAACTGACCCATAGTTGGTTTTACGTTTTCGTAACTTAGACATACTGTGTCCATTTTTATACTCTCCCTCTTCTTTAAAAGAATCTAACTAAATGTTACTTAAGAATCTTAATTCAAATATTGACAAAATAAAATATTAACGATAACATTTTATTCGTCGATACACGTAGTAATTTGTGTCAAAAATGACATAAGGGGAGAAAAATAATGATTGCTGAAAGATTACGGCAGCTTTTGCACGCCAAAGACATCTCACTTGCGGAGTTTGCAGAGATGTGTGATTTGCCTTTAGAAACGGTAAAGAATGTCTATTATGGCAAAATCGCAGACCCAAGAAGCTCCACCGTTCTGAAAATGAGTCAGGCATTGCAGGTCAGTGTGAACTGCCTGTTGGGGGTATGCCAGCACACCACAGACGAGAAAATTCTACTTACGAACTTCCGAGCCAGCGGCAAAAGAGGCAAGAACGTCATCCTGTCCGTTGCGGAATTTGAGGCCGTCAGCACCAAAGCCCAGAGGGATTCCAGGGAAAAGCATACCATAACCTGCATCCTTCCCACATCCAGCGCTGAAAATGGTATCATTTATGAGACTTGCGACCAAATTCAGATTGAAACCTCCGTGGAGGATGCCTACATCGGTATCCAGATGGTTTCCAACGAATTTATCCCAAGATACTGTAAGGGGGACATCCTTCTGTTTGCCAAGCGCTTTCCCATGACCGGTGAGGTTGGTGGCTTTTACATGAATGGACGCCTCTACATCAGAAAATACATGGAAGAAGAAAAGGCATATCGCTTAAAATGCCTCCATTCCAT
The DNA here is from genome assembly GCA_017461775.1 of Lachnospiraceae bacterium. Lineage (GTDB taxonomy): Bacteria > Bacillota > Clostridia > Lachnospirales > Lachnospiraceae > Acetatifactor. Next base: position 1,584 of record JAFTXD010000114.1, on the reverse strand, counting down.
GGGGGAGGACATTGTCCTGCGAAGACTGGATACGGTTTCCTACCTTGGGACATGTATAGAGGTTATTCGTTCTTAAAATGATATGACAAATAAAAACAGAATCCGGTGAGATTCTGTTTTTATTTGTCATTATTTTTCAGTATATAGTCTATGTCAAAGCGCATACTAAGAGAAAGAAAACATGACAAGGTGGCGCATTACTTATGGAAAATACTCCCTCCAGACACACATACAAATGGTTTCTCGCGGTGGCCATTGCCTGTACACTGCTCTGCTTTGGCGCAGGCAATATTGACATTATTGCCAAAGCTTTTCTTTGGCTTATTAACCTGATATTCCCCCTACTGCTGGGTCTGTTAATGGCCCTTATTTTTAATGTCATCATGTTCCCCATAGAAAAGAAGCTTTTCCCTCATGCGGCCTCTTCCATAAAGAAAAAAGCCAGACGACCTCTGGCTATTTTTCTCACATTATTAATCATTTTCGGTATTTTTATTTCCATTGCCTTCCTGATTATTCCGGAGCTGATAAACGGTGCAAAAATCCTTTTGGAGATTGTGAAATCCATTGTGCAAAGACTCTCTCTCCCTGCGGAAACACTGGATATATCCTCTCTTCCCATTATTGGGAATTTCACCAAAATGGATACCGCCGTAGAAGCTATACAATCCATTGCCGGCTGTCTTGTGGACTTTTTTATCGGTCTGGTATTCTCCGTTTATCTTCTTGCCAATAAAGAAAAGCTGCGCAGACAACTGACCCATCTGGCAACTGTCTGGCTTCCGACCCACTTTGTGCACATCAGCGCCCATATCATCCTGATTTGTAGCAGAACCTTTCGCCATTTCATCATCGGACAGGCCACGGAAGCGCTGATTTTAGGCTCTCTTTGTACTCTGGGCATGTGGCTCCTACGACTCCCTTACGCCGCTATGATCGGCTCCCTGGTAGGAGTTACCGCCCTGCTGCCCATGGTGGGTGCCTTTATCGGTGCCATTGCCGGTGCCTTCATCATCCTTACCGAAAGCCCGGTAAAAGCCCTGATTTTCATCATTTTCCTGCTGATTTTGCAGCAGATAGAGGGAAACCTTATCTATCCCCGGGTGGTGGGCTCCAAAATAAACTTCCCAGCCATGTGGGTTCTCGCCTCCATCATCATCGGCGGCAGTCTTGCCGGTCCTCTGGGAATGCTCCTTGGTGTCCCCATCGCCGCCTCCGCATATACTCTTTTAAAGGAAGCTACCGCCAGGCACGAAAAGAATACTAATTCCCCGAACTCTTGTAATACCGGATGCTGTAACGCCAAAAGCAGTACGCCAGAATCCACATTATGACGCCAATCACCGGCGTCAGATACATAAACACCTCCGGATAAGCCTGCATATCCTCCTTACGAAGAAGATACTGGCTTGGGAAATAATTTACAAAAGCAAAGGGCACGATGTATATCAGCAGTATCTGCACAGGCTTATTGAAAATACTGATGGTAAGGATATCTGGACTACAGTAGGAGCCTCTACTGACATTATCAACGCATCAGTTATAGCACTTATTGATAGTATAGAGTATAAGCTTATGAAGGAT